>NZ_VIDT01000341.1 GCF_006519715.1 Ideonella azotifigens | reverse complement strand
GACGGCCTCGCACTGCGGCGCCTGGCAGCCCGGCCATGACTGCGCTGAGCATGCGCAAGGTGGAAGTCCCTTCGCCTCGCTTCAGCCGGCTGCATGCGGTGGTGGCGCTGCTGGGTGTGCTGGCATTGCTGGCAGCGCTGGCCATCGTCGTGCTGCTGCTGGCTGCGCACCAGCCGGCCGCGGCCGCTGGCGTGCTGGCGGTGCTGGGCGTGGCGGTCTTCATCTACCTGTCGCCGCGCTTCTACGCCTGGCGCTATGTGGTGCCTGGCCTGCTGGCAGCGCTGGTCTTCATCGTCGTGCCCATGGGCTACACGGTGGCGATCAGCTTCACCAACTACAGCTCGGACCACCTGCTTACCTTCGAGCGTGCCACCGAAGTGCTACTGAGCCGCAGCAACAGCGACGGCGCCGGGCTGGACTTCAAGCTGCTGGAAGATGCCAACCGCTACCGCCTGGCCTTTACCGATGAGGCCGGCCAGCACTACTTGAGCGCGTCGTTTGCACCAGGTGCCGCGCAGCGCGTCAAGGCCGAAACGGTGGCCGACGAGCCCGCCGGCACCGCGCTGCCGCTCAAGCGCGTGATCGCGCTGCAGGAAGCGCTGAAGCAGGTCACCGCCGAGCTGCCGGACGGCACCGAGCTGCACCAGAGCAGCCTGCGCCGCTTCGCCGCCAGCCGCCCGGCCTACACCCGCAACGCCGACGGCACGCTCACCGATAACGCCGACGGCGTGCGCATCCAGGCCAACTGGGCGGCAGGCTACTGGCAGCGGGCCGACGGAAAGACGCTGCAGCCCGGCTTTCGCGCTTCTGTGGGCTGGCACAACTACGTGCGCATCTTCACCGAGCAGCGCTTCCTCGAACCCTTCCTGCGCGTGTTCGCGTGGACGGTGAGCTTCGCCGCCCTCAACACGCTGTTCACCTTCGCCATTGGCGTGGTGCTGGCAGTCGCGCTGAACTGGGACGCGCTGCGCGGGCGCAACTTCTACCGGCTGATGCTGTTCCTGCCTTATGCGGTGCCGGCCTTCATTTCCATCCCGGTGTTCCGCGGCCTGTTCAACGAGAACCTCGGCGAGATCAACCTGGTGCTGGACCAGTTGTTCGGCATCCGCCCCGGCTGGTTCTCGGACGCGACGTTGGCGCGCAGCATGGTGCTGCTGGTCAACGCCTGGCTGGGCTATCCGTACATGATGATTCTCTCGATGGGCCTGATCAAGGCGATCCCGGACGAGCTGTACGAAGCCTCGGCGCTGGCCGGCGCCGGGCCGCTGACCAACTTCTTCCGCATCACGCTGCCGCTGATCGCCCGGCCCATCGCGCCGCTGCTCATCGCGTCGTTTGCGACCAACTTCAACAACCTGACGCTGATCGCGCTCTTGACCAATGGCGCGCCGGATTACCTCGACACCGCCGTGCCGGTGGGCGCCACCGACCTGTTGGCGTCCTACACCTACCGCATCGCCTTCCAGGACTCGGGGCAGAACTATGCGCTGGCCTGCGCGATCTCGTCCATCGTGTTCCTGATGGTCGCGACGCTGGCGGTCGTGAACCTGAAGCTGTTCAAGGTCGGGCGCGATCCGCGTTGACCAATTGAGGTAACTTATTCATGGCCATCGTCCTGAAGAAGTCCCAGCGCTGGCGCGTGCTGGGCATGCACGTGGCGCTGCTGGCCTTCATCGGCCTGACCATCACGCCCTTCCTGATGATCCTGTCGATCTCGCTGCGGCCGGGCAACTTCGCCGGCGGGCACCTGATCCCGCCGGAGATCAGCTTCGAGCACTGGAAGCTGGCGCTGGGCATGTCCTACCAGGACGCGGACGGGCAGATGATCCACCCGCCGTTCCCGGTGCTGCAGTGGATCCTGAACTCGTTCAAGGTGGCCGGCATCTCGGCCACCGTCTCGCTGCTGCTGTCCATCACCAGCGCCTATGCGTTTGCGCGCATGCGCTTTCGCGGGCGCGACGCCACGCTGAACGGCCTGCTGCTGCTGCAGATGTTCCCCTCGGTGCTGGCGCTGGTGGCCATTTACGCGCTGTTCGACCGCATTGGCGAAGCCGTGCCCTGGCTGGGCCTGAACAGCCACTGGAGCCTGGCGCTGGCTTACACCGGTGGCGTGGCCCAGCACATCTGGCTGATCAAGGGCTATTACGACAGCGTGCCCGGCGAACTGGAAGAGGCCGCCGCGGTGGACGGTGCCACGCCGCTGCAGGCCTTTGTCTACGTGCTGCTGCCGATGGCGCTGCCCATCCTGGTGGTCGTCTTTGTGCTGGCCTTCCTCGGCGGCATGATCGAATACCCCATCGCCTCGGTGCTGATGCACGACGAGGACAAGCTGACGCTGGCCGTCGGATCGCGCCTGTTCCTGTTCAACCAGCGCTACCTCTGGGGCGACTTCGCCGCCACCGCCATCCTCGCCGGCCTGCCGCTGACGCTGCTGTTCCTGGTCACACAGCGCTGGCTGGTCTCGGGCCTCACCTCTGGCTCGGTGAAAGGATGAGTTTGTATCCAGTCGTTTATCCTGCCCCGCATGAACCCTTCTTCTCGCTGTTTCCCGCATGACCACGCTGGCTGAAGTCGCCCGCAAGGCCGGCGTCACCGCGGCCACGGTGTCCAACGTGCTGCGCGAGCGCGGCAAGGTGAGTGTCGAAACCCGTGAGCGGGTGCTGGCCGCCGTGCGCGAGCTGGGCTACCGGCCCAACCTGACGGCGCGCGCGCTGGCCGAGGGCCAGCCGCAGACCGTGGCGCTGATGGTCTCCAGCATTGCCAACCCGTTCTACCCGGCGTTTGCGCTGGCGGTCGAGCGCGCGGTGCGCAAGCTTGGCTATTTCCTGATCGTCTGCAACACCAACGACGACCCCGAGCAGGAGCGCGCCTACCTGGACGCTGTCGCCGGTTCGCTGGCGCGCGGCGTGCTGGTGATGAACGCCGACTTCGTGCAGATCGACGAACTGGTCAAGTTGCGCGAGCGTGGCGTGCCGGTCGTGCTGTGCATGTGGGAGAAGCCGGACCAGCCGCCGCCGCTGCCCAGCGTCGCGGTGGACTTCTTCCGCGCCGGCATGATCGCCGCCGAGCACCTGGTGAAGCTGGGCCACCGGCGCATTGGCGTGGTGATGGGCAGCGAGCTGAGCGGCAACCACATCTGGCGCTACCGCGGCTTTCTGGAGGGCCTGAAGCGGGCGGGCCTGGAACTGCCAGAAGGCCATACCGTGTTCGGCCACGACACCATCGACGCAGGCCGCAACGCCGGCCACGCGCTGCTGGCCGCGGTGCCGGACCTGACGGCCGTCTTCGCGTCCAACGACCTGCCTGCGCTTGGCGTGCTGCAGGCCGCTGCCGAGGTCGGGCTGGACGTGCCCGGTGACCTCTCGGTCATCGGCATCACCGACATCGCGCTGGCGCACCAGGTGCGGCCCGCGCTGACCACGGTGGCCGTGCCCATCGACGAGTCGGCCGAACTGGCCGTGGAGCTGATCACGCAGATGATCCGCGAGACCGGCACGCCCGGCGGCCAGCCGCCGCTGCGCGAAGCCTCGGTGCCGAGGTTGGTGGTGCGCGCGTCCACCGGGCGGGCCAGCAAGGCCGCGGCCGGCGCGAAATAGCCCCATCCCCCTAGCTTGGGTAGGCGGGGCTTTCGGCGCCCTGTTTGGGCTCGGCTATTGCTAGACAGCTGGCGCAAATCGGCGGCTCTCAAGGGCCGTGGCGCACCGGCCTCAAAGGGTTGCACCCGATGTCCCTGGCGGGTGGCGCTCCTAAATTTGCGCCGCTGCCGTTCAAGAGACGGCGGCGTCCCCATCGTCGACACACACACTCGGAGAACCCAGTGCAAAAAGTTTCCAAAAGGATCGTCAAAGGGATGTTCAAGACCAGCACCATCGTGGCAGCGATGCTGGTGGCCGCCGGCGCTTCGGCCGCCGCACGCGAAGTGCTGGACGTGCAGCTCTCGCTGGACAGCGCGGTCGTGCAGGGCGACAGCCAGGTCGCGGTGCACGTCACCGTCACCAATACCACCGGCCATGATGTGAAGGTGCTGAAGTCGCAGCTGCCTTCGAAGCACCTGCAAGGTCCGCTGTTCCGCGTGCTGCAGGACGACGGCACGCCGGCCGCCTACGTCGGCCCGCTGGTCAAGCGCGCCGCGCCCACCGCCAAGGACTTCGTCGCGCTGCCGGCCGGCGGTTCGCTGAGCTACACCGTGGACCTGAGCCGCGACTACGCGCTGGGCAACGGCCACTACCGCATCGAATACGTCGGCGGCGGCCTGCGCCAGGGCGCCGTCGATTTCGCATCGACCGCACCGGCCGAGCTGTGGACGCAGGGCCGCAGCGCCGAGCAAGCCGCGTTCATCGACCCCGAAGAAGCCGTGCAGGCGCAGACCGACGAGTTGCTCGGCCGTGCCCACCTGGCCAGCATCAGCTACACGGGGGCCTGCACCTCGACCGAAAAGAGCACGCTGGTCAGCGCCGTCAGCGCCGCCACCACCTACGCGACCAACACCACGACCTACCTGAGCGGCACGCCTTCGGCCACGCAGCGCTACGTCAAGTGGTTCGGCACCTACTCGTCGTCCGGCTGGAACACCGCGAAGAGCCATTTCACCAACGAGACAAGCGCCTTCACGACCCAGCCGCTGACGCTGGACTGCTCCTGCAACGACAGCGGCACCTATGCCTATGTCTATGCCAATCAGCCGTACAAGATCTACCTGTGCGGCGCGTTCTGGAGCGCCCCGATGACCGGCACCGACTCCAAGGGCGGCACGCTGGTGCACGAGATGTCACACTTCACCGTGGTTGCCGGAACCGACGACTGGGCCTACGGCCAGACCAAGGCCGCGCGGCTTGCCAAGACCAACCCGACCAAGGCGCTGGACAACGCCGACAGCCACGAGTATTTCGCCGAGAACAATCCGTCGCTGCCGTGATCGTCAATTGAGATGCCTCTTTCCTCCGGTCGCGTGATGCGGTCCGGAGGAAGGGCCCGTGCCGAGCGGGTCAACGCGGCACGACGCCCAGTTGCTGCAGCAAGCCGAGGTTGTCCTCGAGGTGCCAGTTCTCGGCGATCTGGCCCGACTCGATGCGGTAGATGTCGGTGGCGATGAAGTCGATCGCGCGGCCATCGCCTTGCCGCGCATTCGCACCGCTGCCCAAGCGGCCGCTGAAGTGGCCGGTGAAGCGCAGCCGGCCCACCACGCGGTCGCCCACCAGCAGCATTTCCTCGACCTGGGCGCGCAGGTCCGGCACCGCGGCGCGGAACTGCTGCGAAGCGAACAGCGGCCCTTCCGGGCCTTGCGGCCGGCCGGCTGGCAGGTTCCGGTCGATGAAGGCAGGCGACAGTGCGGCCTGGGCATAGGGCGCCTCGCCGGTGTTCCAGAACGCGTAGTAGCGGCGTGCGGCCAGCGCCATCGCGTCGCGCTGGGCGGCTGGCAATGAACGGTCCACCACCAGCGAGGCTGGCTCTGGCAAGGCTTCGGCGGCGTGCGCGGCGTGACAGGCGCTCAGTGCGGTCAGCGACGTGGCAAGCAGGGTGCGGGCAAGGTTTTTCATGGCGGGAAGAAGCCCGTGGCGGGGCAGGACGTTTGACATGCCCGCATCGTCGTCTTTTCGGCCCTGGATCAAAATGGCTCAAGCTGTTGCGGCAGCTGTTCCAATTCGAGAAAGATGAAAGGTGACATCGCGCATGGCCGATCTGTCTGACATGCGGCTTTTTGTGCAGAGCGTGCTGGCCGGCAGCCTGTCCGCCGCTGGCCGGGAGCTTGGTTTTTCACCGGCGGTGGGCAGCAAGCGGCTGGCGCGGCTGGAGGCTGGGCTCGGCGTGCGGCTGCTGCAGCGCAGCTCGCGCCGGTTGGCGTTGACCGAGGAGGGTCAGCGCTACTTCGAGCGTTGCCGCACCATCCTG
>NZ_VIDT01000340.1 GCF_006519715.1 Ideonella azotifigens | reverse complement strand
CAGGCCGGTCGGCAGCAACAGGCTGTGCACCAGCGACGCGCAGAGAATGCCCAGGCCGATCTCCTCGACGCGGGCCAGCGCGGTGTCGAAGATGGCGGTGGGCGTCTCGACCGACGGGAAGCCGATCAAGGCCGCGGTGTAGCCCGCCAGCATGAAAAGATAAGCGCGGGGCGTGCGATCCAGCAGCGAAACGTACAGGCACAACGCCACCCACAGCGCCAGCGCCAGTGCGGTCAGCTCCGGCGTGTTCGACAGCGCCGGCACGATCAACACCGTTGCAGTGCTGCCGATCAAGGTGCCGCAGAAGCGGTACAGCGCCTTCGAGCGCACCGCGCCAGCCATCGGGTTGGCCACCACATAGGCCGTCAGCATGGACCAGAACGGCCGCGGCAGCCCGGCCCGGCTGGCCACATACATCGCCAGCATCGCGGCGGCAAAACACTTCAGCGAGAAGACCAGCTCGGCCCGCGTGATCGAACCCAGCAGCCGCGGCCACCACAGCAGCGTGCCACGCCAACGTGGCTCGGGCACCGAGGCCGTCATGCCGCGTCGTCCTTGCGCCGCGCGCGCGGCTTGCCTGGCATCACCGGCACGCTGCAGCCCAGGCGCTCGCCCAGGGTGTCGAAGACCCGAAGGCAGGCGGAGAGGTCCTCTTCGGACAGCCCGGCAAACAGCTCGCCACGAAACGTGGTCAGCGCCGCTTCGATCTGCTCCCAGGCAGCATGCCCGGCGGCCGTGAGATGCAGTGTCCTGGCCCGGCCGTCGGCCGGGTCGCTGTGGCGCTCCGCCAGCCCGGCCTCCACCAACTGGTCCACGGAACGCGCCAGCGAAGGCGCCTCGATGCCCAGCATGTCGGCCACCACGCCAGGCCGCACATGGCCCCCGAGCCGCCCAATGATCATCAGCGGCCAGGCCATCGCATGCGACAGGCCAACGTGCGCCACCGCCTTGTCGGCCGCAGCGCGGTAGCTCCGCTGGAGCACACCCAGCGCAATGCCGAACTTCATCTGTGAGGCAGCGCGCGTCGGTGCAGCAGTCATGGCAAGCAAGGCGCCGGGCCGGAAGCGGCACGGGCCAATAGATAGTTAGCTTGCTAATTACTATAACGGGGACGCTACAGCCCCGTACGGCACTGGGTTTTTGTCTACCCCCTAGTTCGAATGAGCACAGGGTTAGCCCGCGATGTCTGGCATGTCAACGATGGCACGGAGATTGCAAAATGTTTTCTCTTCGTTCGCCCCTCGCGCCACAAGCGCCCGGGGCGGTGTTGTTGCCAAACGCCCTGCCGCCGCGGGTGCCAAGGCCTTCCCTGTAGGAACTCTCGACCATGCGTCAATTTGCTTTGGGGGCGGTCGCCGCCCTGTTTGCTGCCAGCAGCTTTGCAGCACCTGCGGCGTCGCCGATCTCCGGCCGCTTCGTCTCGGCTGACAAGCCCAACTTCGATGCCAACGCGCAAGCCGCGGCCGTCGCCACAACCTCCCTGCGCCAGAACGTCGAAGCCCGCAAGTCGCGCTTCGGCTTTGCCAGCCACTACGACGCCCAGCTCGGCACCACCTTCCTGTGGGCGCAAAAGGGCAGCAGCCAGTCCACGCTGAAGACCAGCCTGACCGGCGCGGCCCTGCGTGAAGCCACCGCCCGTCACTTCCTGAGCCGCAACGCCAGCGCCCTGGGCCTGAGCGCCGCCGCGATCAGCAATGCCAAGCTGTTCGACACCCAGGATCTGGGCAACGGCCCTGTCATCAGCCGCTTCCGCCAGCATGTGGGCGGTGTCGAGGTGTTCAACCGCGACATCAACGTGATGACCGACCGAAGCGGCCGCCTGGTCGCGATCTCGGGCTACTTCGCACAGCAGAGCGATGCCGCCTCGGCCCGCGCCGCCAGCTTCTCGCTGAAGGAATCGACCGCCATCACCAAGGCCTTCGCGGACCTGGGCGGCAGCGTCGCCGACAGCTTCGCCGCTGGCGCCACCAAGGGCGCGTACAGCACCTGGAAGCGTCCCGCCAGCCAGGGCGACCTGCAGCTGCAAAGCGATCCGCGCGTCAAGAAGGTGATGTATGCGCTGGGCAGCTCGCTGGTGCCCGCCTACTACGTCGAACTCTCGGCCGCGACCCGTGACGGCGCGACCCAGGCCGACTATGCCTACGTGGTCTCGGCCGCCGATGGCTCGGTGCTCTTCCGCATGAACCAGGAAGCGCACGACAGCGCGGTCACCTACCGCATGTTCGCCGACAAGAACGGCGTGCCCTTCGACTCCCCGATGGGCAACGGCATGGTGCCGTTCAAGAAGGACCTGCCGACGCAAACCGTCAAGCGCACCGACGCAGCGTCCAACCTGGTGACCGTCAACAGCGTTGGCATCTCGACCAACGACCCCTGGCTGGCCGCAGGCGCCACCACCCCGGTCGGCAACAACGTCAGCGCCTACCTGGACCTGGCCTCGCCGAACGGCTTCCAGGCCCGCCGTGGCGACGTGCAGCCCACGACCACCAGCACCGCCACCTTCGACTACCCGCTGGCTGGCGACGTGGACCCGAGCACCGACGACGCCAAGAAGTCGGCCGTAGTGAACCTGTTCTACATGAACAACTACCTGCACGACCTGTGGTACGACCACGGCTTCAACGAAGCCGCCGGCAATGCGCAGACGAGCAACTTCGGCCGCGGCGGCGTCGAAGGCGACCCGATCCTGGCCGAAGGCCAGGACTATTCGGGCCGAAACAACGCCAACATGAGCACCCCGGCCGACGGTGGCTCGCCGCGCATGCAGATGTACCTGTTCGACGGCCTGGTCAAGGGTGATGTCTCCATCACCGCCCCGGCCTCGCTGGCAGGCAAGCTCACCTTCGGCACCGCCGGCTTCGGCGCCTCGGCGTTCGACGTGACCGGCACCGTGGTCCTGTCAGACGACGGCACCGCGCCGACCGGCGATACCTGCACCGCCCCGGTCAACGCAGCAGCCCTGGCCGGCAACATCGCGCTGATCGACCGCGGCTCCTGCGACTTCGACGTCAAGGTCAAGTTCGCACAGAACGCTGGCGCCACCGCCGTCATCGTCGCCAACAACGTGACCGGCTCGGCGATCACGATGGGCGGCGACGACACCACCGTGACCATCCCCGCCGTGATGATCACGATGGAAGACGGCGCGAAGATCAAGGCCTCCGGCTCGCCGGTCACCGTTCACATGGTGAAGGAAGCCGCGCTGGACCTGGACGGCACGCTCGACGAAAGCGTGATCGCCCACGAATACTTCCACCATGTCTCGAACCGCCTGGTCGGCAACGCCAGCGGCCTGTCGAACAACCAGGGTGGCGGCATGGGCGAAGGCTGGAGCGATGTCGCCGCGTTGATCCTGAGCGTGCGCAAGAAGGACACCGACGTCGCCAACAACAGCGACTGGCAAGGTGCCTACGCGATGGGCGGCTACGTGACCGGCGAGATGTACTACGGCATCCGCCGCGCCCCGTACTCGACCGACTTCGCGAAGAACCCGCTGACCTTCAAGCACATTGAAAACGGCGTGGCCCTGCCCACCACCGCACCGCTGGCCTTCGGCCAGGACGGCGCCAGCAACGCCGAGGTGCACAACACCGGTGAAGTCTGGGCCAACATGCTGTGGGAAGCGTATGCCGGCTTCCTGAAGGATGGCCGCTACAACTTCAAGCAAGCCAAGGCCAAGGTGCAGGACTACGTGATCGCCGGCCTGAAGATGACGCCGAACGCCCCGACCCTGGTCGAAGCACGCGACGCCATCCTGGCAGCAGCGGACGCCACCGACGACGCCGACTTCATGATCTGGGCCACCGCCTTCGCCAAGCGCGGCATGGGCGTGGGCGCTGTCGCCCCGGCGCGCAACAGCACCACCAACTCCGGCGTGGTCGAAAGCTACATCGTCGCCACCCCGACGCCGTAAGCTCTCACTGCCTCACCGCTGTGCAAGGCCCGCTTCGGCGGGCCTTTTTCATGCAGCAGCTGCAAGCCGCCATCACACACGCTGCCCCTCTCATGTCACAAGACCGTTCCCCGCTGACGATTGGCACGCTGCTGGTGCTTCTGCTGGCCTTCTTGTCCGTGTTCGGAGGTACTTTCGGCACCGTGCAATGGCCGTTCAGCGGACTGAGGCCGGATGCCGAGATCGCCTTCAGTCAGCGACTCGTTTCAGCGTTGTGGGAAGGCCAGGAAGACAAGCTTGCGGAGGCCTTCCGGCCCGAACTGCGCAAGGACGTGCACGACCATTTCGGCGCCATGACCGCGCTCCTGCCCAGCGGCCAACCCAAGCAAACAGATGTTTTTTCCTGGGCCATCCATCGCCAGGACGGTTCCACCTACTACACCTTCGGCTTTGAGTATGCCTACGAGCACGCATGGCTCGTCGCGAGCGTGTCCTTGCAACGTGAACCGGGAGGTCCCCTGCAACTGACAGGTCTTCATCTCACACCGCAGGTCGAACCCCTTGAGGTGCAGAACCGTTTCGCCTGGTCGGGCAAACCGGCAACTCAATGGGCCCTGCTTGCCATCTGGGTCGCTGAGCTGGGTCTAGTGCTGTTCGCCATGATCAGTTGCCTTTGCGCCGAGGGCTTGCGCCGCAAGTGGGTGTGCCTGCTGATCGCGCTGTTTGGCATTGGCCGATTCACGCTGGACTGGCACACGGGCGCCTACAGCATCCAACTGCTCTACCTCGGCTTGCCCACGCTCGGCGCCTTGAAAGCCGGGCAGGGATCACCTTGGTGTTTCCAGCTCAGCTTGCCTGTCGGGGCCGTTTTCCTGTTGGTCATGCTGCACCAGTCCAAGTCGTCACGAGCCAGGCAGCAGGTCCCATCCAGCGAGTCCCCGCCGCACGTCGATGCGCCTCACCCCGCCGAAAAATCCTGATCCCAAGGGCACCCGGGGATCAGGCGCACGTCTTGACACTCCTCATCAGGAAGCCACCGGACGACAACGGCCATGACATACCTTTGCCTGGGCATCGCCATCGTTGGCGAGGTCGTCGCGACGACTGCGTTGAAGGCCTCGGAAAGTTTCACGCGGCTGGGGCCGAGTGCCCTGACCGTGGCGGGGTACGCACTGGCGTTCTACTGCCTGTCGCTGTCCTTGCGCGCACTTCCCACCGGCATCGCCTATGCGATCTGGTCCGGTGCGGGCATCGTGCTGATCTCGCTGATCAGTTGGCTGGTCTACCGCCAGTCGCTGGACCTGCCGGCCGTCGTCGGCATGGCGCTGATCCTGGCCGGCGTGCTGGTGATCAACCTGTTCTCGAAGAGCGTGGCGCACTGACGCGCACCGAAGCGGGCCTAAGATCCGCAGTCATGAGCTTCACTTTTCACCTTCCTGGCTTGCCCGCACTGGGCATCGCCGCGTTGCTGGCCGCCCTGGCCCAAGGCGCGCTGGCCGCACCTTCCCCTGCCCACGCCGAGATCGACGCCCTGCTTGGCCGGCTGGCCAGTTCCGGTTGTGAGTTCAACCGCAATGGCAGCTGGTACCCGGGCGCCGAGGCCAGAACGCACCTGCAGCGCAAGCTGGGCTACCTGGAAGACAAGGACGCCGTGCCCACGACCGAGAAGTTCATCGAGCTGGGCGCCAGCACCAGCAGTTCCAGCGGCAAGCCTTACCTCGTGAAGTGCGGCAACGCGGCGCCGGTCGACAGCGGGGCCTGGCTGCGCACGCAGCTCACCGCGATGCGTGCCGCCGCCCATGCCCCCAAACCCTGAACACAGCCATGCGCAAACCTCGCTCACCCTTGCCCGCCGTCCTGCTGCAAGTCGTCGCGCTGGCCGCCTGCGCTGCCCCTGCCGCCACGCCGCCAGCGACGCCGCAGGTGCTGACCTTGAAGCTGAACACGCCGGTGACGCTGAACGGTGACGGCACCGTCGTCAGCCTGGTCGCGGTGCGCGA
>NZ_VIDT01000034.1 GCF_006519715.1 Ideonella azotifigens | reverse complement strand
CGTGCGCTGCTGCAGCGCTGGCGGGCCGAGGGCCTGCACGATCTGGCGCCGTTGGCGCAGCGGCCTGCTGCATGAGGTGTTTGCCGCGTGTCCACCCCGGACGGGGGACGGCCTGCCCGGCCAAGTGGGATACATTCGACAGAGGCTTTGCCCGGCCCGGCGGGCTGTCCACACGAGCGCGACGCTTGCCGCCGACACAGCTGCGTAGCGCTCGCGTTCGTGCTGAATTCATGTCAACGAAGATGTCGGGAAATCACAGAGGTCGGCCTTGATCGAAGTGCCGCAACGGGCGCTGGATGCCAAGGTGATGCTGCACAGCATTCGCCTGCTGCGTGCGGCTGCCCGTCTGCTGGGCAAGCGGCAACGCGCGCTGTTGAATTTCGAGGTCGAACTGACCCGCCTGCTGGGCCTGTTCGACCGGGACCACTATCTCGCGCAGATCGAGCTCGCCAGCCTGAACGGCATGACGCCGCTGCGCCACTACGTGCTGCATGGTGACGCGGCAGGCCTGTCGCCCAGTCCGCTGTTCGACATCCGCCACTACGACGCCCACTGCGGGCCGCGGCATGGCATCAACCGGCTGCTGCACTACGGGCTGGTGGCCAGCTACAAGGGGCTGTCGCCCACGCCCTGGTTTGACATCGACTACTACCTGCGCAGCAATCCTGATGTTGGCGCGCGGCCGATCGATGCGCTGAACCATTTCCAGCGCTGGGGCTGGCGAGAGGGGCGTAATCCGTTGCCGGGCCTGGACATGCGGCGGCTGCTGAATTCGCGCCCCGAGTTGCGCATGGTCAAGGGTAGCGTGCTGGCCTTGTTCGGTTCGGAGTGGATGTCGCTCTACATGCAGGAAGGCGCCAACCAGGCCACCTTGCGTGCGGTCGAGCGCCTGCCGCATTCGCGCGAGCCCGACATGCTGGACCCTGCACAGTGGGCCAATGTGCAGCCGCGCCGGTGGGCCAGCGCACCGGTGGTGGACGTCTTCGTGCCGGTCTACGGTGGCCTGCAGGAGACCTTGCGCTGCCTGCACAGCGTGCTGACCGCGCCGGTGCGCACGCCGCATCGGCTGGTGCTGATCAACGACGCCGGTCCGGTGCCGGAGCTCAATGCGATGCTGCGCAGCCTGGCTGCGCGCGACCTGTTCGTGCTGGAGCAGCATCGCAGCAACCAGGGCTTCGTGAAGACGGTCAACCACGGCCTGCGGCTGTGCCGCGACCGCGACGTCGTGATCCTGAACAGCGACACCGTGGTCTACAACGACTGGCTGGACCGATTGCTGGCGCATGCTGCCGAGCACCCGCGGCTGGCGAGCGTCACGCCCCTGTCAAACAACGCGACCATTTGCAGTTACCCCGAAACCCTGGGCGACAACCGCATTCCGCTGGAGCTCACGCCGCAGGAGATCGACCAGCTGGCCGCCGAGACCAACCGGTTGCAGCATGTGAAGGCCCCCACCGGCGTCGGCTTTTGCATGTACATGCGGCGCGAGGCGATCGCCGACATCGGCGGCCTGGACGAACGCAACTTCGGCCGCGGTTACGGCGAAGAAAACGACTGGTGCCAGCGGGCGATCCGCCGCGGCTGGTCCAACGGAATCGCCTGCGACATCTACGTGCGCCACGTGGGCTCGGTCAGCTTCAAGGGCGAGGCACTGGAGCGCACCCAGGCGGCGATGAAGACGCTGGCCAGGTTGCACCCCAAGTACGAGCCGGACGTGGTGCGCTACATCGCCGATGACCCGTCGTGGATGCACCGGGCCCGGCTGGACCTGGCACGCCTCGCGCGGCAATGCACGCAGCGCAATGTGCTGCTGGTCTGCCACAACCGCGGCGGCGGCACCGAGCGCCACCTGCTGGAGCAAAGCCGTGAACTGCTGAACGAGGGCTGCGGTGTGTTCGAGCTGCGGCCTTCGCCGCAGGCTGGCTGCGTTTCGCTGCTGCACCCGGGCCTGTTCGGTCTGCAAAACCTGGCCAACCTGCCGCTGCGGCCAATGGACATGCTGGTCGAGGCCTTGCAGCGGCTGCAGATCCATGAGCTGCACATCCACCACCTGATCGACTTCCCGTCCGAAACCGGTGCGCAACTGATCGAGGCGGCGCAGCGCCTGGGCATCGAGATCCGGCTGGCCGTGCATGACTACTACACGCTGTGCCCGCGGGTGAACCTGGTCAACCTGGAGGGCCGGTTCTGCGGCCTGCCTGGTGACGACGACTGCAACCGCTGCCTGACGCAGGACCAGCTGATCCAGCAGACCGGCACGATCCAGGTCTGGCGCAGCCAGGCGCGCCGGCTGCTGGAGGCGGCCAAGGTGGTCGTCGTGCCGTCCGAGGATGTGGCACGCCGGCTGACGATGCTGGCGTCCAGCAGCGCGGTGCGGGTCGCCCCGCACGAGGCGGATCCGCCGCCCAGGGTGTCGGCCTCGGTGCTGGTGCCGGCGGGTGAGCCGGTGCGGCTGATGGTGATCGGCGCGATCAACCGCATCAAGGGTTACGACGTGCTGTTGGGCTTGGCCGAAGCGGCGAGTCGGCGCGGCTTGCCGCTGGAGTTCTCGCTGCTGGGCTATTCGTCGGACGACGGCCGCCTGGCCGGCGCAGGTGTCAAGCTGCTCGGTCGGTACTTCGACAACGAACTCTCGGAGAAGATCAGCAGCTTCGACCCGCACCTGATCCTGGTGCCCTCGGTCTGGCCTGAGACCTACTGTTATGTGCTGTCCGGTGCCTTGCGCAGCGGCCGGCGCATCGCGGTGTTCGACCTGGGGGCGCAGGCCGATCGCACCCGCTTGCACGATGCCCAGCACCTGGTGCTGCCATTGCGCCTGGCCGACGAACCGGAAGAACTGGCCGAGGTGTTGCTGCGGGCGATGCGTGCACCGGACCCGGTGGGTGCGGCGCTCGGGCAGCAAAGCGCTGTGCGCACGGCCATGCGCCGCGAAGGCTGAGTCACTTGCTGTCACGTGCCTGTCGCCGGCCTGTCGCGTGCGGCAAGCCGTGGCATTCGCCTCGCAAAGCTGCACTTTCGCGGCTTGGCTGGCACAGGTGGGCTAGGTTAAAGTGCGAGACGCGCTGCCTTGAGGTTTTCTCGGGCGGCGCGCTTGCTTCTAGGTCTGCTTCAGCTCCTAAGCATTTGCTCTGCTCGTCACCGTGATCAAACGAACCCCCTGGCAAATTCAACGCGCCGTGATCTTTGCGCTGCTGATGCGCGAGATCAAAACCCGATTCGGCGGTCACTGGACGGGGGTGGTCTGGATGCTGGGGGCGCCGCTGGCGCAGGTGTTTGCGCTGGTGGCGGTCAACACCTTCCTGCGCGGGCGATTGACCCGCGGCACCTACGACTACGCGATCTTCCTGATCGTGGCATTGATTCCTTATCGGCTGTGTTCCGGCCTTTGGGGGCAGTTGATGAATGGCATCAATTCGAATGTGGGGCTGTTCAACTACCGGCAGGTGAAGCCATTCGACACGCTGATTGCGCGCACCATCCTGGAGGTTGCAACGGACCTCATCGTGTTTGTGCTGACCTTGTCGATCCTGGCGCGACTCAACTACTCGCCAATCCTGCCCGACAGCCTGATCGGCTACCTCGGCGCCTGGGCGGCTTTCATCCTGTTTGGCGCCGGCATGGGGTTGATGCTGGCGACGTTGATCGGTCCGCTGCCTCGCCTCGGCCTGGCGATCGGCTTGCTTTCGCTGCCGCTCTATCTGACGGCTGGGGTGATCTTCTCGGTCCACAGCTTCACCAGCGAAGCGCGCTACTGGCTGTTGTTCAACCCGCTGCTGCATCTGGTCGAGTTGGCGCGAGCAGCCTTCCTTCCGGGGTATCTGCCATTGCAGGGTGTCAACCTGGCCTATCCGATGATGTGGACGCTGACCTTGTGGGCCATCGGGGTCTGCATGTACTGGTTGCGCCGCGAGCGGCTGGCTGCCGGCGAATGAAGGTGCACCATGATTGAACTGGTCAACCTCACCAAGTACTTTCCCACGCCCACCGGGCGGCACTACGTTTTCAGGGACCTGAATTTCACCTTTCCCGACGGTGCCAGCATCGGATTGATGGGGCGCAACGGCGCCGGCAAGTCAACGCTGATGAGCATCATCGCCGGCGTGGTTTCGCCGGACAGTGGCCGGGTGCGGACCAACAACACGCTCTCCTGGACCGTCGGCATGGGCGGTGGCTTCCAGGGCTCGCTGAGCGCCCGCGACAACGTCCGGTTCGTCTGCCGGCTCTACAGTTCATCTCCTGCCGAGACGCGTGAGAAGGTCAAGTTCGTCGAGGACTTCGCCGACATCGGCAAGTTCTTCGACATGCCGATGAAGACCTATTCTTCGGGCATGCGCAGCCGCGTGACCTTCGGGCTGAGCATGGCTTTCGAGTTCGACTACTACCTGATTGACGAAGGCATGTCGGCCGGCGACCCCATCTTCAAGCGCAAGGCCGAGGCGGTCTTCAAGGACCGGGTCAAGAATTCGAACCTGATCCTGGTGTCGCACGTGGTCCGCGACATCCAGAACATGTGCGACGTGGTGGTGGTGCTCGAAGACGGGCAGGCCACGCTTTACAGCGACGTCAAGGAAGGTCTGGAGATTTACCAGAGCATGCAACAGCGCCAAAAATCTGCGCTTGGCCGGGGCCCTGTGGTACCGGCGGCGCTTCCCCCCGCGGCACCCTTGCCTGCCGGGGCCGACAACTCCTTGCCGCCTGCCACACCATGAAGTTCTTTGACATCGTCACGCCACGCCGCCTGGGCATGGCCCTGTTTGTGGTGCCCGCCGTGTTGGCCACGGTCTATTACAGCTTCGTCGCCGTTGACCGGTATGCCAGCCATTCGGTGCTGAGCATCCGCGACACCTCGTCCGGCGGGTCCAGCGGGGGCGGACTCTCGGCCGCGAGCCTGCTGCTGGGGGGCGGTGGGGCCCCGGTTTCGCTGTCGGATGCCTACATGCTGGAGAGCTACATGCACTCCATGGCGATGCTGCTGAAGATGGACAAGAAGTTCAATCTGCGGGCGCACTACAGCCAGCCCAAGCTGGACGTGTTCTACCGCATTTCGGCGGATGCCGAGCGCGAGAGGTTCCTCGACTATTTCAACAGCCGCGTGTCCATTGCGCACGATGAAATCTCCGGGCTGCTGACGGTTGAAGTGCAGGCGTTTGATCGGGAATTTGCGCAGAAGCTGGCGCAGGCCATGATCGACGAGGGTGAAAGTTACATCAACGAAAATGCCCACCGAGTTGCCCGCGACCGCATGGCGTTTTACGAGGGTGAGGAAGCGAGTTCGCTGAAACGAGTGCGCAGCGCCAAGGGCGATGTGCTGGCCTTCCAGACAAAATACAAGTTGCTGGATCCGCTGTCCCAGGCAGTGGCGGCCAACACGCTGACCGCCAGCTTGCAGGCAACCCAGGCAAAGCAGGAGGCCGACCTGAAGGCCGCGGAGGCCTTCATGAGCCCGGACAGCCTGCAGGTGCGCAGCTTGCGCAGTCAACTTGGGGCGACACAAGCCCAGTTGGAGGTGGAGCGACTGCGTGCCACAGCAGCGGTCAATGGCAGCCAGTTGCCCGCGCTTGCGATCGAATACCAGGGGCTGCTGCTGCAAGCCGGCTATGCCGAGGACGCCTACAAGAGTGCGTTGCTGTCGGTGGAGCAAGCCAGGCTGGAAGCATCGCGCAAGCTCAAGACAGTCCTGGTGCTGGAGTCGCCAACCTTGCCGGACCTGGCCCTCTATCCGCGCCGCATCATGGATTGGCTGACCGTGTTGGCCGTTTGCACCATGCTGTTCGCCATCGTCCGCCTGATCTATGCCACGGTGCGCGAGCACCAGGATTGAATGTCATGACCAAGTCTTTTGTCATCGCTTCGCTGACTGCCCTGTGCGTCATGGTGGTGTCGCCCCTCGTGCAGGCACAGCAGAGCATCACCTTGCCGCCGGGGGTGACGCTGGGTGCGCAGAGCCCGCAGGGTTCCGCAGCGCAAAGCGTGGTTCTACAGGCCCCCTCTGTGACGCCACCGCCAGCCAGCACGCCTTTGCCAGCCATGCCGAGTGATGGCGGGATGGGCAAGCCGGTGGTGTTCGGATCGCAGATCTTCAGCGGCCGCTTTGCGCAGTCCAGCAGCGGCTTCAATCCTGACTACCAGATCGCCGTCGGCGACCGAGTCAGCATTCGCATGTGGGGCGCTGTCACCCAGGATGGCGTGCAAACGGTCGACGCGCAGGGCAACATCTTCCTGCCGAACGCTGGCCCGATTCGCGTGCTGGGTGTGCGCAACGAAGACCTGAATCGGCAGGTCGATGAACTGGTCAAGAAAACCTTCAAGGCCAACGTCGGCGTTTACGCGACGCTGGAGGCAGCCCAGCCGGTGAAGATCTACGTCACCGGTTTCGTGCGAGCTCCGGGCCTCTATGGTGGCCTGTCGTCAGACACCGTACTGACCTACCTCGACCTGGCCGGCGGCATCGATCCGGACCGTGGCAGCTATCTCTCGGTGCAGGTGCTGCGCGGCGGCAAGCCGCGGGCAACCTTCGATCTCTACCGCTTCCTGCTTGACGGCAAGATCGACCGCATTCAACTGCAGGACGGCGACACCATCGTGGTGAAGCCGCGCCAGTACGCGGTCATGGTGCAGGGCGAGGCCCAGAATGCCTACGTGTTCGAGTTGCCCCGGCAATCGGTTCCGGCATCCGAGATTTTTGCCCTGGCGCAGCCCAAGGCGGATGCCACCCATCTCAGCATCGTGCGCAACACCGGGGTGGAACTGAAGAGCGAGTACTACCCGCTGGGCAGCGCCTCGAATGTGCAGATCCAGAGCGGCGATCTGGTGACCTTTACCGCCGACAAGTACGCCACCACCTTGCTGGTGAGAATCGACGGCGCGCAACTGGGTGAGCGTGCCCTGGTGATGCCCAATGGGGCAAAGCTCAAGGATGTGATCGCACGGCTGTCGCCTTCACCGCAAGCCGACCTGAGCTCGCTGCAGCTGTTCCGAAAGTCCGTGGCTGTGCGGCAGAAACGTTCGCTCGACATCTCCCTGCACAACCTCGAAACCGCCGCGCTGACGGCACGTTCTTCGACCAGCGAAGAAGCAGCGCTGCGTCAGGTCGAAGCCAACCTGATGCTTCAGTTCATCACCCGGGCCCAGCAGATACAACCCTTGGGTCAGGTGGTGCTGAGTGATCGCGAGCAGGCCGATCAGCTGCCGCTGGAAGATGGTGATCTGGTGGTCGTGCCTGAGCGCAGCAACATGGTGCTGCTCAGCGGCGAAGTGCTGTTCCCGAACGCGCTGGTGTACCAGCCCAATGCGGCGGTGGACGACTACATTGCCCTGGCTGGCGGCTACACCCAATCGGCCGACACCTCCAAGCAGATCCTGTTGCACCGCAATGGCAGCGTGGCGCCCCCCGGCACCACGCCCAAGCCGGGCGACGAGATCATGATCCTGCCGAAGATCGAATCCAAGAGCATCGAGGTGGCGCGTGGCATCACGCAGATCCTTTACCAGATCGCGATCGCGGCCAAGGTGGCGATTGGCTTTTAACTGCCAGTGACATCGTGTCTGGCTGCGCAAGCGGCCGGCAGCGTATCCAACCGCTCCCTGGCGCACTGCCCGGGCTGGTTGTCAAAGTTGGAGGGAGCCTGTGCCTGTTGCCCGGATCACGTTGGAGCGCCATTGGCCTGGGTTGCTGGAGGGTTGGTCCGCCGATGCCTCGGTTAGTCCGGGCGAGCTTCAGTTGCTGCTGTGCGGCAAGCCTGTGGTGGACGCCGTGCTGCAACGTCATTCGCGCGCGGATGTCAGGGCTGCACTGGGAGGTCACGGGGACGACGCCTATGGTTTCAGTGTCTACCTGACGCCTCATCTGGCGCGCCGCGCAGCGGCAGGCGATTTGCGCCTGCGCCAGGGCAGTGTTGAATTGGCCTTGCCAGTTGCCGGCTCCATGGAGCAATGGGCCAACTCCCTGCGCGAACTGCCTGATGGCGATGTGCGCGAGGAAAGCTTGCTTTGGTTGATGCACCATGTGGCGGTGGCCGGTGGCCCCTCTAAGTCGTTGGGGCTTGCTGGCGACTGGCTCCGGCAGGAGGCCCGGGCTCGGCATCTGGAACACGAACTGACACAGCCTGACTCGGCACTGGCCCGGCATGTGCCGTCCCCATTGCGTGGCCAGATCGAGTCCATGGATGGGCTGGTGCTGACCGGGTGGCTGCATCTGGACGCCACCTCGGGGCAGGCGCTTTGCTTGCGGACTCCTTCGGGTAAATTGACAGCCAGTGTCATCCGCGTTCATCGCGAAGATGTGCGTGCGGCACTGGGGCTGCAAGATCCCATGCTCGGATTCGAGCTGGAACTGCCCGCAGGCATCTGGCGGCATCGGGATTCGGCGGGCGCCTGCCAGTTTCGGCTGGCCGTCGGGTCACGATCCTTGCCGCCTCTACCCAGGCGGTTGGACGCCAGCCACCTCGTGAGTCACTTCGGCCGGTTGGCGGCGTTGTCGGTTCTTGAGCTGGCGGGTTCCGAGGGGCAGTACCAGGTGATGCAAGCGCTGGAGCACCTGGCCGCGGCCGAGGCGTGGGATCTGCTGCCGGATGACTTGATGCGTTTTGCCAGGCTGCAGGCCGGCCGCTTTGGCTTGACGAACTTGTTGCCCGCTCAGGCCACTTTGCCTGAGCGCTCGCCGATGGTGCTGCCGCAACCTGACCAGGTGACGATGCGACAACTGCAACGCGCCCTCAGCGACGCGATGGGGCAGCCTGGTGCCACGGCAGCGACCAGCCTGAAAACCGTGCTTGCGCGTCATCCCGTGGCGGGCGAGGTGCAGGACCGTTTTCTGCGGGCGCTGATTCCTGTCTTTGCCGGTCAGCGGGACTATGCCAGCCTGCGGCCACTGTTGCGCGTCAGTCAGTTGCGGGAACTGGCGGACTCGGGCGAGGTATGGTCCTCGTCTCAGTTGTTGCCGGAGCTGGTGGCGACTTCTGACTACGACGCAGCGGCGACGCTGGTCAAGCGACTTGTGAAGGGCAAGTCTGGCTGGCTCAACACTGAATGTGTTGGCCAGGCGGCAGACCTGCTGTTGCAGGAACTGGGCTGCTCGCCCGTTGCCGACCGACAGGCGCTGAAACTGGTCGGGAAATTCCTGGCCTTCTTGGCCTCCATGAGCGAAGCTGGTTACTGGGGGCGTTTGCACGACGAGCACATCGTGGATGCGCAGGTCTCGCTTTTGCTGCTGGCGGTCGTGCTGCCGGCAGATGCCGCTTACGCTGTCCTTCAATCCTGCCTGAAGCTTTTTGCGCTGGTCCCCAGCTTCTGGGCGCGACTGGACAGTCGCTGGCCTGCGGGTCTGCCGTGGCCCCCTGAGTTGCGCTCGGCTCATCGTGGTTTTGTATCACTGAGCGAGGGCCTGAAGTCGGGCTTGTCGCCTACACGTGCGCAAGCCCTTTTGCTGCAACTGCAGCCTTTCCGGGCCTGCGGCAATATCGACGTGCCGCAGTTCTCACGGGACATTCTGCAGGCAGCAGTGCCCCAACTGGATGCCGAAGCCGCCGCGGAGGCGCAGCCTTTGTGGGCTGAGACCGAGGGCTTGGGTGTGTCTGAATCCTTGCGGTTGGCGGCGCATCCGTTGTTGCCTCCCCCGCTGCTGGCCGGGCAGTGCGACTTGGTTGACCGCATGAGGGCTGCAGGTGGGGTGACGCAGCGGGCCGGGCGAGAACTGCAGCAGCAGTTGCTCCGCGAGCTGCGCGCATTGGCCAGCGATGCCACGCAGCCTTTGCCGTCGCTCGCGACATGCCGTCGCTTGGCGGGGGCTGCCCACGACTTTGTTGGCGTGCAATTGGCGGCGTGGCGCTGGTACATCGGCCGGGTTCGCTGGGACGCTGCGCAGGTTGACGCCGAATTGTCGGAATTGCGGGCCTGGTGGATGGCCGCGCACATGAGCTTGCCCGTCACGCCGTGTGGCGCCGTGATCGACAAGCCTTCTCATGCTGTGCCGGCGGCACTGTGCAATGCGTTGCTGCTGCTGCAGGCAACGCCGGCAGCCAAGGGCAGTCTGCAAGAAAGCCTCGTCCAGGAATTTCTGTCAGCGCTGCCGGCGGACGACACCTGGGCGTTGACCTTGCCAACGCGCGAAGCGTTGCGCTTTGTCTCGCCGGCATGGTCTTCTCGCACATTGGTAGTTGTCTACTCTTGCCGCGCCAATCTGGCCACGCGGGTCGAACGCATCCGGCAGACCTGGGGCCGGGACCTGACCGCGAGGGGCATTCCCTGGCTCGTTGCGGTGGGCGAAGGTCACGGTCAGATTGAGCCGGACGGGGTGCTCGGTCTGCGGGCGTCGGACCATTACGAAGATCTGCCGGCCAAGAGCCTGGCCTTGATCGATTGGGTGTGGCGTCACACCGACTTCGACCACCTCTACAAGATCGACGACGACTGCCACCTAGCGGTGGATGCGTTTTTCGATCTTTGCCCTCATTGGGGGGCGCACTACCTCGGTCGGCCCTTGCATCGGGCCGAAGGCGGCACCGACCGGCGCTGGCACCAGGCAAAGTCGCACGATGCCCGCGCAGCGAACGCGATCGACAAGTCGCCCGAGCCCTCGGTGTATGCCGACGGCGGCACGGGCTACCTGCTGTCGCGCTTGGCCATGGGGCGGCTGTGCAAATTGCTGCAGACCACTCGCGGCGCGCGCCTGACCCGCAGTGTCTTCATGGAAGACAAGCTGGTGGGCGACCTGCTTCGGGCAGCCGATATCCCACTGACGGATGCTGGCTACGAGACTTTGCTGCGCCGCAAGCTGGGGCACAACGCTGTGCCGGTGAATTGCTGGCAGAACACCTTCTATCCTGGCCCCCTCAGCCCGACGATGCTGACGCACCTGGACGATGCCAAAACACTGGATACCATTCACCAAGGCTTGACCCAGGCCATCGTGGCGCCATTGCGCATCTGGCCCACTTGCCAGGCACCCAGCCTGACGGATCGGCACGGCAAGGCCTCGGGCCAACTGGAGTTGTTGTCACCTGCATCGCTGTTGAGGGCCCTGCATGAGCAGGCTGAGCTGCTGGTGGTGGCCGTGGCACGCAACGAGCGGGTGCTGATGCCGCATTTTCTCCAGCACTACCGCAAACTGGGTGTGCGCCACTTCGTTCTGATCGACAACCTCTCGGACGATGGCACGCGCGAGTATTTGCTGGCTCAGCCGGACGTTGTGCTCTATTCCGTCGATTCGCAGTACCGGCTGTCTCACTATGGCGTGGCTTGGCAACAGGCGGTGCTGGCGGCCCACGGGCTGGGTCGCTGGGCGGTGTTGGCCGACATCGATGAATTCATGGTCTTCGAGGGCTGCGAGCAAACGCCGCTGCTGGCCTGGTTGCAGCAGCAGCAGGCGCAAGGTTTCGATGGCGTGCGCGGTGGCATGATCGACATGTATCCCGCCGGCAGCCTGGCCTCGGCGGACTTCGAACACGTCGCGCCATTTGATGCCGCGCCGTATTTTGATCGCCAACCCCTGCTGCCGTGGCGACTGGGCAGCGGCTGGTATTCGAACGCGCCCAGCACCGTGAGCGCGCTGCGGCATCGGCTGATTCCCGGCTCCGCACCCAACCAGTACACCTCGCAGAAGCTGATCGCCTTGCGCTACATGCCCTGGGTGCGCCTGTCGCAGGGGGTGCACTACGCGTCTGGCGTGAAGGTGTCGCCCCAGCATGCTTGGCTGGCGCACTTCAAGTACCACGCAGGCTTTGCCCGCAAGGTGCAGGAGGAGGTCGCGCGCAAGCAGCATTTCAATGGGGCGGAGGAATATCGCCAATACATGTCGCTGCTGGCCGAGGCCAGTGGCACGCTGTATTCGACCTCGCATTCCATGCGCTATGTGGACAGCTCTTCGTTCACAGGCCTGATGCCGGACATTGGGCTTCGCTAGCTCAGTGAAGGAGAATCGGTTCATGAGGCCCGACCCCTTTTTCCTTGTCGGTTGTGTCCGTTCAGGCACAACAATGCTGCGCGATCTGCTGCGCCGCCATCCCAATCTGGCATGCCCGGAAGAAACACATTTCTACCGCTGGGGTGACCCTATGGGCACCGACAACCTGCGCAAGGTGCTGTCCAGCAACCCAGTGCTGCGTGAGCACCGCAAGATCGACCAGATTCAGGAGTCTGAATTCACGCGCATGATGGAGCAAAGTACCTCGCGTGCCGACCTGTACCAGCGCTACATGCAGTGCTACATCGAGCGCAACAAGCCGCAGGCGAGGCGTTGGTTCGACAAGACGCCGCAGAACGTCTATGGCGCGATGCTGATGGCCTGCTCGATGCCGGATGCCCGCTTTGTTCACATCGTGCGCAATCCGCTGAACGTCGTGGCCAGCCTGCGCCTGGGCAAGGTCATCAAGGTCGGCGCCTTGCTGGGTGCCATCAACTACTGGACCGAGGCCGAACACATCATGCGCGGGCTGAAACAAGCCTTCCCGGACCGGGTCTACGAAATGCGCTATGAAGACCTGATGGACGATGGTCCGGGCCACACACGCCTGCTGATGTCTTTCCTCGGCGAAGCCTATGACCCTGCCTGGTTTGCCGACTTCGTCATGACCCCTTCAGACCATCGAGGTGCAGAGGTGCTCTCGCCCGAGGATACTCAAGTCGTGCTGCAGGCCTGCGAGGCCGGCATGCGCCGGCACGGTTACCTGCCGGCGGCGGGCGGCGCAGTGCAGGCTTGACCGGCAGCAGCATGTCTTTGCAGGTGCAGACACGCCCCCGTGTGCTGCTGGTCTGCTTCAACCGCCTGGTCCCGGCGGACCAGGGCAACTCGCGGCGCATCCTGCAGCTGTTGCGCATCTATCGGGGCCTGGGCCACGAGGTGGACCTGCTTTATCACGCTGATGAAGGGCACGACGTGGCCCTTTCGCAGGCCATGCGAGCCCAGTTCGGCCTGGTGCGGGTGGTGCCCTCTCGGGCCAGCAAGCGCATTGGCACGGATCACGCCTGCCGCCTTTCGGACTGGTATGACAAAGGGCTGGAGGCCCCGGCGCTGGAACTGCATCGCCTGCGTGCCTACCGGGTGGTGCACGTCAACTACGTCTGGTATGCGCCGCTGCTTCAATGTTTCGACGCCAGTGTGACCAAGGTGCTGGACAGCCATGACTTGTTTGCCGACCGCGCGGCCCGGCATGTCGAGGCTGGCCTGCCGCCGGCCTGGTTCAGCACCACGCGCGCAGAAGAGGATCGCGCTTTCGAGATGGCTGATGTGGTCCTGGCCATTCAGCAGGAAGAAGCCCGCGAGATGGCGGCGAGAGCGCATCGTCACATCCTGTACCTGCCCTGGGTGGAGGTCGCGGCGCGAGACTTTCTGCCGCGCAAGGGTGGGCCCGACAGCGCCGCAGGTGGCGTGCTGACACTGGGTTACCTGGGCAGCGGCAACATGTGGAATGTGCGCAGCCTGCAGGCGTTGGTCGAGGCGCTGGGGCGTACTTCCCTTCGGGAGCGTGCGCCCTTCCAGGTGATCGTGGCGGGCAGCCTGGCCTGGCATGCTGCCAAGCTGGGCAACACGCCTGGGTTGGTGCCCTATGGCTTCGTGAAGGAACTGAGCGGCTTTTATGCCTCTGTCGACGTGGCGCTCAATCCCATGGTGGGCGGTACCGGCCTGAAGATCAAGACGGTGGAGCCGTTGGCCTATGGCTGTCCGGTGCTGGCCACCCAGGCTGGCATTCACGGCATGAGCCAGGTCTGGCAACTGCCGGTGTTCGAGTCACCGGTCGAGTTGGCGGAGTTCCTGGTGACGGAACTGGCGCCGGGGGCTGCTGGGGGGCTCACGCGGCTGCGTGAGCAGGCGCTGCGCACGCGCGTGGCCTGGCAGGCGGAGTGTGACCGGCAGGCCGGGTACTTCACGCGCTGGCTGGCGCATCGTCTGGCGCTGCCCGCAGGGGAGCCTGTCGGGGCCTGATCGCTCGCAGGCGGCAGGGCGGCCGCCACTTGCCGCCCTTTTGTCGCTCAGGACTTCAGCAAGCCCTCCGCGGGCCTGACGGCGGCAGAGTCAGGGAAGACGTCTCGTTCGATCACCGCGCTGGCAACCTTCAGGTGATCGCCCAGCAAGGCTTTCATCGGCGCGCGCAAATCGGTCGTCACCTTCAGGTCTCGGCCCTCGAATCGCTGGGCTGCGGCCAGTCCTGGCCAGTCGGCGATCACCCGCCCGCCGCGAACCGCGCCACCGAGGAGAAAGGCGGCGGCGCCGGTGCCGTGATCGGTGCCGCGGGTGCCGTTGACTTCCACTGTGCGGCCGAACTCGGTGGCGACCATGACGACGGTTCGGTTCCAGGCGTTCTTGGCGCTGGGCGCCGTCAGTCCCGCGCGCAAGGCGGCCAGTCCGGCATCCAACTGCCGCAGGTTGGCGGACAGGCGGCCCTTGGGCGCAGCCTGGTCTGCATGGCTGTCCCAGCCTTCGATTTCCAGCACGGCGACCTGCGGCCCCTGGTCCTGCGCCAGAAACTCGGCTGCGCGTGTGCAAAGCGCCGGGAACGCTGCGACGGCTTTGCCGCCGGCCATGTCACTGGCCATGGCGTCGCCTTCGGGGCCCTCGCGCAAGCCCCTGGCGCGCTGCAGTGCGCCAGCCAGCGCCGCGTCGTCGCCATACATGCGCGACAGGCGCTGCAGCAGGTCATCCGAAGGGTCGGGCATGCGTGACGGTGCCCAGGTGTCGATGTTGCGGCTGCCGCGCAGCACCAGCGGCACGGCCGTGTTCATGGCCAGACCCTTGCGAGCGTCCGCCTGAAGCGCACGCCCCAGCCAGCCGTCCTTCAGCTGGTAAGGCTGCGTGCCACCGGACTCCAGCACCTGCTGGGCGTCGAAGTGCGAGCGTTCGTGGTACGACAGGCCGACGGCGTGCAGCACAGCGGCTTCGTTGCGCTGGTACATGCCGTGCAGTTCGGTCAGCGCCGGATGCAGCGCGAACACGCCTTGCAGCGGCAGCGGCGCGCTGGCGTATTCGGCCAGGGGGCCACGAGCGCTCGCGAAAGCCGGGTCGCCGACGGCTGGCACCGCATACAGGCCGTCCAGCCCGCCGCGCAGGATCACGAAGGCCAGTCGCGGGCCGCCAGGCTGGCCGGGTCCGGCCAAGGCCAGTGTGGACGCTGCGCCCAGCAGCGCACCTGCGCTGGCGGCGCGCAGCAGGGTACGTCGCGAAAACGAAGGGGGTGAGTCGAGTGAGGTCATGACCATTCTCCTGACGAGGCGCGGCAGCTTCAGCGGCGCTGGAATTCGGGCGACATCAGCAGCAGCGACAAGGCCTGTGCGCCATCTGCTGCCCGGGCGAGTTGCTGGCCGGTTTCTGCGCTCAGCAGCGGCCCCATGCCGTCCCGTGCCAGCAAGCGGGCGTCCAGCGCGGTGCCGAACCGGGTCACCAGCCCGGTGCTCCATTCGATGCGCTTCCACAGCGCGTCCGGCCCCAGCCAGTCCTCGGCTTTGTCGGGCCAGCCTGCAGGCGAGGGGGGCTCGTGCAGCACCTGGCCCATCACCGAGACCTGTCCGTCGCGGGCGGGCTGCAGCCAGCGTTGGTCCAGCCGCAGCATGCGGGCGCTGGAGATGGCGAATTCTTCGGGCGTCTTCAGCTTGACCAACTGCGGCTGCCATGCTTGCGGCGAGGCCAGCAAGGCCTGGTACATCGCCGGCAGCTCGCCCTGGCTGTCGAGGTAGGCGGTGGCCAGGCGGCTGACCAAGGCGGGCGGTGGATCATCGGCGACGAAATGCCGGGCCAGCTTGGTGGCCAGGAAATGCGCGGTTGCCGGGTGCAGCGACAGGTCGTGCAGCACCATGTCCAGCGCCTGCTGGCCCGCAGGGTAGGTCTTGCCAAGCAGGTGCTTGTCGCCGGGTTCGTGCCGGTTCAGCTCGAACGCCACCGGCGCGCTGGCATCTGCGCGGTCCGCCGTGGTCCACCCGGTCAGCACGCGCGCAAATTCGGTCACGTCCGCCTGGGCGTAGGCCACCTGGCCGTTGGTGCCGGGTCGGCTGCTTTCCGCGCCCAGCGTGTGCAGCTCCAGCACCTCGCGTGCCAGGTTCTCGTTCAGGCCGGTGGCTCTGGGCTTCTTGTCGCCTGGTGGCTGGCGCATGGCGGCGCGCGAATGCGGCCCGACCGAGCGCTGGTTGTCCAGGTAACGCAGCATGGCCGGGTGCAGTGTCGAAGCGCGCAGCAGGTCCTGGAACTTGCCGGCGATGTGGGGGCGAATCGCGTCGCGCTCGAATGCGCCGATCAGGCCGCGAACCTTGGCCGCCTGGCCAGACACGCTGAAATGGTTGATCCAGAACAGCGCCAGGCGTTCGGCGAACGGGCGCCTGGTCTGGCTGGCGGTCAGCAGCCGGGCGTAGACGTCCTGTGCCGCGATGTCGCGCTGCGCTTCGCGGGCGGCGGCGTCCACGCGATTGGGATCATCCTTTTTCTTGCCAGGGGACATCTCGGCACGGGCCTTGGCATGGGCGGCCATCGCGGCTGCATCCGGAATCGCCACGCCCTGGCGCGCCGCCTTGCGGGCGGTTTCGGCGCGCGCCCGCATCGCTTCAGCGGTGCTGGCCAGCGCTTCGCCCTGCTGTGGGTCGGCCGGGCCGATCTGGGCCCGCAGCCAGGCCAGCGGGTCGGGGCCGACCACGGCCAGATCGGGCTCGCCCAGACCGAAACGGTGCGCGGCCAGGGCTGTTTGAAGCGAAGGGGACATCGGTCACTCCGGTTGCGGTCCGCAGGCCATCTCCCGCCAACCGCTGCCTCGTGGCAGACCGTCCCCAACGTTTGAAACCCCGGTTGCGCCGACACGGCGATCAGGCCGGGCCTTCGGGGTCATGCCTGGGATCAGGCCTTGGGCTTGGCCTCGCGGCCTTCGGCGGCCGGCTTGGTCGCCCGTGGCGGAGCGGCCACCTTGCGTACGGCCTTGGGGCCGGCGTCGGGCTTGCTCGACATTGAGTCTGGGGGCGCCGAACTTGCTGCGGCATGGGCCTCCCGCCGCTTGAGGCGCGTGGCTTCGCGTTGGCGCTCCGCTTCCATTTCCTCTTCGGTGCCGTAGCCGTGCATCAAGCGACCGGTCTGGCACAACGAACGGACCTTGGCGAGTTCCTCGTCCGTCAGGATGCCGGCATCCTCGTGCCGCACCTCCTTCGTCACCACGTCGGCAAAATGTGCCGCATCGAAGGGCTCGCCAAGAAAGGCCAGCACGTCCCGAATGCCATCCAGTGGACTGACCGTGAACGCCTCATAGTTCAGCGTGAGCACGCGCTTCGGGTAGGCCCGCTGCAGCAGTGCCAGGTTTTCGATGGCCTCGTTCCAGTAACTGCAGGCACCGACCAGATCGTCCATTTTCATGACCTTGCCGATGCGCAAGCTGGCAACCACGTTGACAGGGTTGCGCACGATGTGCAGGAACTTGCCACGCGGAAACTCGCCGGCAAGCATCGCTGCGCCATAGGCGTTTTGCGGTGACTTGTCGAACCAGCGCTTGGCGGTCGGCTTGCGCACTTCGGCAAAGCGCTGGATGTAGCGCGTGCACAGGTCGGCCCGGCTGGTCGAGTCATTCAACATGGTCTCGAATTCCGCCTCGCTGATGCCATCCAGTTCACGGTGGCGGCGAAGGACGGGATTCTTGGTCACCACATGGCGATAGCCGGGGCTGCCAAATGGATCGCTCCAGCGGAAGAAATGGGTTTCCTCAGGGCTCGCCAGATTGGGATGCAGCCGCAGGATGTTGCGCAGCATCGTGGTGCCGGAACGAACGCAGCCAATGATGAAAAATGGCGTGTTGGAGGGCCGAGGGGAAGCGGCAGACGTCATGGAGGGTTCAGATGGGGGCGCAGCCGGGCATGCGTTGGCAGCATATCATCGCGACTCGGCATGCTGCTTTCCATCGAAATCCCGTCGAGAGGCCTGCCATTGACCCGGTTTGAGGTGACAAAGTTGAGACCAGTCGATCCATCACGCGTTGTCAAGCTGAGGCAGCTGACGCTGGAACTGCGTTCATTGCAGGGTCGCATGAACAAGACCGTGGACGAGCTTTGCGCGCTGGTGGGCGCTGGGCCGTGTCAAGAAGCGGGCGAGCAGGGCCTCCGGCAGGAATTGTTGTTTGTCCCCGCATGTTTCGAGTTGCCCGAAGCAGCACCTGTTCGGCTCCAACCTGCGAGTGGAACCGCGGTAGCGGCCGGCGTGTCGCTCTACAGCGATCGCCGCGGCGGCTATCTGCAGGTCCTGCAGCAGCCGCTGGCCCTCGGAACGAATGCAGGCCCTGGGCTTGGCTATGGGTTGGTGGCGCAGGTCGCCGAATTTGACGGGACCTGGTTGTCACTGGCCTTCGATGCTCGATCGCTGGTGGCCCAAAGCCGTCCAGGGAAAGCACTGCTGATGCTGTCAGCGCAAGTACAGACAACGCCTGCGATGACGGCCAAGTTGCGCTGCGACTGGACGGTGAGTGGCGAAAAGCGGCAACGCGACTTTGAGTTGCCTGCCGATGCCGACATGAGCTTCGACCTGGATCTGGGGCCGTGGGTGCCGGCAGAAGTCTCGCAGTTCGCCTTCCATGTGATCTTTGCACCTGAGGTCCGCAGCACGATGAGTTTGCGGCGACTTTCTGCTGTGCTGCTGATCGATGAGGCGACAGAGTCGGCGCTGGCTGCTTCGTCGGATTCCGACGGCATTTTCGAGGTGGCGCCGTGAGCGTCGTGGCCATGGCGGCGCACGGCGCGCGAATCGATTGGGCCAAGGCCCGTGTGATCGGGTTTTCGGTTCCGGCAGATGCGGGCGAGGTCTTCGACGTGGTCGAGCTCGCGCTGGACGATCGCGTGGTATCCACCGCGGTGGCCAATCGCTCGGTGTTCGAGCTGGCGCAGGCCTTGGCGGGGTTGCCGCTGCCGTCGCGCGAAGCGTGTGCGTTCGAGCTGCGCGTGCCTTCGGGCAGTCTGCTGCCATCGCAGTTGGGCCAGGACAGCGTCCGGCTCACGGTGCGCAGCACGCGTGGCGACCTCGTGTTCGAACATGCGCTGCAAGGCCCGCAGGAATTGCTGCACATGGCCGACGGTGCGCCGTTGGACCTGCTGTACGAAGTGCAGTTCCGCGGTGTGCGCGATGGCGCATTGCACGGGGTAGTGCTGGACAAGCTGGGAAGCGGCAGGCAGCCAACTCTGTACTGGCGACTCAACGAAGGGCCCCCGGAGCGGTTGTGGCTGGACAGCGCTGGCGACGCGCGCGCGCATTTCTTCCTCTGTGACCTGCCGGTCAAGGTGCTGAGCGAAGGGCGCAACCTGCTGCACGTGACCGGCCGCGATGGCCAGCCGCTGGCGGTCTACCCGATCCAACTCGGGGCGCAGGGCGAGAGCGAACTGCAGCGCCGCGTGGTGGCGCTGGAGGCCCAGGTCGGTTTCCTGAACCACTTGATGATGTCCCAGCCCAGTGAGGCACTGCCTGCCCGGTTGGCGCTGCTGAAGAGCGAGATCGTCGGCATCTGCTCCGAGATGCTGACGATGCAGCGGGCCAACTTCGAGCGCGAGGCCCTGGCTGCGG
>NZ_VIDT01000339.1 GCF_006519715.1 Ideonella azotifigens | reverse complement strand
CACCCACCGGCTCCGACGGCGACAGCGAAAGCGCCCACCTGATGCGCTGGCTGCAGCGCCGGCTGGACCTGATCGAGCTGGCCGCGCAACGGCTGACCGCGGCGGCCGAAGTGCTGAAAGCCGCCGCCATGCCGCCCGAGCCGGCAAAATCTGCCATGCCAGGGCCTTGAAAAGCGCAGCGGCGATGGCAGATGAGTCACATGAACGCCAACCCTTCGCTGATCATGCTGCCCACCCGCCTGAAGCCGCTGGCCGCGCTGGCCATGCTGCTGGAGCGGCTGGAACGTCAACGCCTTGAGGCCAGTGCCGAGCAATACCAGCGGCTGGTTCGGGAACTTGGCCAACTGCTGGCCCAGGCGCCAATGGATGACGGCCTGGAACACCTGCTGCGGGCCTTCCCCGCGCTGTCTGAGCTCTACGAAAACCAGCACTACGAGCAAGCCGGCCTGTGCCGTTCGCCGCTGGAACGCTCGCTCAACACCGAGCTGGCCGCCACCGCGCTGTTGAAGAGCCTGCGCGACACCCGGCGCCACTGACCCTCCCGTTGCAGCGCTGGCCCGCTGCAACCCATGCGCGCGCCGGTTGGGTACAGTCACAGCCCAACACATCGCCGGGAGGAACCCATGAAGCCGCAACTGCAACGCCCCACCTCTGCCTTCATCGGTGCCTCGTGGCTCGCACTGGTGGTAGGCGCGGCCACCTACCTGATCGGCCTGTGGAACGCCAACATGCAGCTCAACGAAAAGGGCTACTACCTGACGCTGCTGATGTACGGCCTGTTCGCCGCGGTGTCACTGCAGAAGTCAGTGCGCGACAAACTCGAAGGCACGCCGGTGACCGGCATGTACTTCTCCCTCTGCTGGATCTCGCTGGCCGCCTCGCTCACGCTGCTTGCCGTCGGCCTGTGGAACGCCCAACTCGCGCCCAGCGAAAAAGGCTTTTACGCCATGGGCTTCGTGCTGAGCCTGTTTGCCGCGGTGGCGGTGCAGAAGAATGTGCGTGATGTGGCCACGGCAGGTGAGCACAGGACGCCCGCCGATACCCGTTCGGAAGCTTGACGCTGCACCACCTGCCCAAGGCCCATTCAGAAATTCATGGAACTGTTGGCGATCCCAACAGTTCAGCCTTTGGTCCAGCCCATGTTCCTCAGGCAAACATCGGTTGCCTTCTGGCGAGCTTGCTCGTTCTCGTCAACCAAGCGAGGAGCTGCCGGCACGCCTGGAATGCTCGTGCAACTGACCTTCTCTGCCCCTCCCGTGCATTCCCTTCTCGGGGGAGTCGCCCAACCACCGTTGACCGTCACGAGTTTGGGGGGGAGCGTATTCTCCGCCTGGGCCTTACACGTGCCAGTGTCCACTGCCAGTGTCTCAGGTGAAGCCCCTGGCTTGACCCATTGCGTGGCACATCCGGTCAACAGAATCAAACCCGCAAAAACCAACTTACGCATCGGTCTACTCTCCCTGAAATTCCCAAAAAACAACTGATCCAATCTCCTGGCACCAAGGCCTGAGGACTGTCGTTGGCGTCATCCTGAACTGCAGCCATCATTCGCAATGGCGTTCGCCTTGTCGACGATACTAGAAGCTGTATCCGCTCGGATGGCGCAAGTCCACGATCTTGAGCATACCCCCCATGAACATTGGGATGCCGAGGCCAAGCCGCCAGGTGCTCGCGTCAAGACAGAGCACGGATGTCACTGTGATCCTTCAGCCCCACCCCCGTGAGCTGCAGCCGCCGCGCCGCCTGCCCCAGCCACCACAGCTTGCGAGCCGCTTCGGCGTGCGAGAGACCTTCGGGGCGCACATTCGACAGGCAGTTGCGTTCGGCGTCGGTGCGGCCGACCTTGGGGGCATGGGTGAGGTAGACACCCAGGCTGTCGGGTGAGCTGAGGCCGGGCCGTTCGCCGATCAGCATCGCGACTTGGGCGGCGGCCAGGCGCTCGCCGATTTCGTCGCCCAGCGCCACGCGGGCTTGGGTGGCCAGGACAGGCGGGCCGAGGCGCCAACCTTTAGGTTTGGTGGCCAGCAGGGCCGCGAGCATCGGCATGGCCTGGCGTTCGACGGCAGCGGCGGAGAGGCCGTCGCCGACGATCAGCAGCAGGTCGCAACCGGCGGGGGTCTGTTGCGACAACAAGGCTCGGCTCTCGTCGCTCAGGCGCCGGCCCAGGTCGGGGCGCAGCAGGTAGGTTGAGCGATCCGGCGCGGCGCTGCGCAGTTGCAGCGTGGGTTCGCCGAACAGGTCGGCCAGTTGCGCGGCCAGCGCCTCGGCCTGCAAGGGCAGGTGCACTGCGTCGCGGGCCTGCGCGTGTGCGGCCGAGAAGGCCAGCAGTTCCTTGGTCGGCATGCTGCGCCCACTGCGGCCCAGGCCGATGCGCGCCGGGGTCTGGTTGCGCAACACGGCCCAGGGATCGGCGGTGATCAGGGGCTTGTCGGTCACAGGTGCACCCTCCACTTCGTGGGTCCCTCCATGAGGGAAGGAGCGCCCCCTTCGGGCGGCCGTGCGGGAGCGCTCATAGCTTCATCCAAAGTGCTGCAGCAAGGGGTGGCTCGGCGTCACAGGCAGCAGTTGGCCGGCCTCTCCCGTCACGCCCATGCGCTGCAGCCAGGCTTCGAATTCGGGGGCGCGCTGCAGGCCCAGCAGTTCGCGCAGCACCAGGCCGTCGTGGAACGACGTGCTCTGGTAGTTCAGCATCACGTCGTCGGCACCGGGCACGCCAATGAGGAAAGTGACGCCTGCAGCGCCGAGCAGTGTCATCAGCGTGTCCATGTCGTCCGAATCGGCCTCGGCGTGGTTGGTGTAGCAGACGTCGCAGCCAATCGGCAGGCCCAGCAGCTTGCCGCAGAAATGGTCTTCCAGGCCGGCACGGATGATCTGCTTGCCGTCGAACAGATACTCCGGCCCGATGAAGCCGACCACGGTGTTGCAGATCATCGGCTCGAAGGCACGCGCCACGCCGTACGCCCTCGCCTCGCAGGTCTGCTGGTCCACGCCATGGTGGGCGTTTGCGGACAGTGCCGAGCCCTGGCCGGTCTCGAAGTACATGACGTTGTCGCCCAGCGTGCCGCGCTTCAAACTGAGCGCCGCTTCGCGGGCTTCGCGCAGCACCGCGAGGTCAATGCCGAAGCTGCGGTTCGCCGCCTCGGTGCCGGCCACCGACTGGAACACCAGGTCCACCGGCGCCCCCTGTTCGATGGCCTGGATCTGGTTGGTGACATGCGTGAGCACACAGGCCTGGGTGGGGATCTCGAAGCGCTGGATGGCTTCGTCGACTGCATGCATCAGGCCGGTCAGCGGACCGATGCCGTCGCCCGCGGGGTTGATGCCGATCACCGCGTCACCCACGCCGTACAGCAGCCCGTCCAGCATCGAGATCGCGATGCCGCGCGGGTCGTCGGTCGGGTGGTTGGGCTGCAGCCGCATCGCCAGCCGGCCCGGCAGGCCCAGCGTGTTGCGAAAGCGGGTGATGACGCGGCACTTGCGCGCCACCAGCATCAGGTCCTGGTTGCGCATCAGCTTGCTGACGGCAGCGGCCATCTCGGGCGTGATGCCGCGGCGCACGCGGGCCAATGCCGCTTCGTCGGCCTGCTCGCCCAGCAGCCAGTCGCGGAAATCACCCACGGTGAGGTGGGCGATCTCGGCGAAGGCGGCAGCGTCGTGCGTGTCGATGATCAGCCGCGTGACCTCGTCGGCCTCGTAGGGCACGACGACCTCGCTGAGGAAGGTCTTCAGCGGCAGTTCGGCCAACGCCAGCCGCGCGGCCATGCGCTCGGCTGCCGTTCCGGCCGCAAGGCCGGCCAGCACGTCGCCTGAACGCAGCGGCGTGGCCTTCGCGAGCAAGGTCTTCAGGTCGGCAAACTGCCAGACCTGCCCCCCCAGGGTGTGTGCATACGGCATGTGTGCAGTGTGCGTCAGGTCGCGCCGATCAGGAACTGGCACCCACTGCGCCTGGCAACGCCGCAGCAGCAGTGCGCTGACCCACGGTCAGGCGGAAGTAGAGATAGGCCAGCGCCATCACGCCAAGGAACAGGCCGCTGACCAGCGGGTTGAACCAGATCATCGTGACCAGGCAACCCACGGCCAGCACCAGCGCCACCGCCGGCAGCACCGGGTAGGCAATGGCCGGGAACGGCCGCTCCAGGTTCGGCTCCTTCTTGCGCAGCGCGAACAGGCTGACCATCGAGATGATGTACATGACGATCGCGCCCAGCACCGACATCGTGACGATGTTGGCCGTCAGCGTCTGGCCACCGATGGTGATCAGCTCGTCGCTGAAGATCGCGGCAATGCCGATCACTCCGCCAGCCAGCACGGCACGCCACGGCGTGCCGAATGTCGGATGCACGGCCGCCAGCCAACCCGGCAGGTAGCCCTCACGCGCCAGCGCAAAGATCTGCCGTGAGTAGCCGAGGATGATGCCGTGGAACGACGCCACCAGGCCGAACAGGCCGATCCACACCAGCATGTGCAACCAGTTGCTGCTCTCGCCGACGATCATCTTCATCGCCTGCGGCAGCGGGTCGTTGATGTTGGACAGCTTGGACCAGTCGCCCGCACCTCCGGCGAACACCATCACGCCCAGTGCCAGCACCAGCAGCGTCAGGATGCCGGCAATGTAGGCAATGGGGATCGTGCGCTTGGGCTCCTTGGCCTCTTCGGCCGCCATCGCCACGCCTTCGATCGCCAGGAAAAACCAGATCGCAAACGGAATGGCTGCGAACATGCCCGAGATCGCCGCGGGCGAAAAGGTGTCGCTGCCGGCCCAGCCCTTGGCCGTGAAGTTGGCCACCGAGAAGCCCGGAGCGACCACGCCCATGAAGACAAGCAGCTCGACGATGGCCAGCACGGTGACGAACAGCTCGAAGGTCGCGGCCGTCTTCACACCGACGATGTTCAGCGTCATGAAGATCACGTACGCGCCCACCGCCATCAGCTTCGGGCTCACACCCGGAAACTGCACGTTCAGGTAGGCGCCAATTGCCAGTGCAATGGCGGGCGGCGCAAAGACGAATTCCACCAGCGTCGCGAAGCCGGCAATGAAGCCGCCGGTGGGGCCCAGCGCGCGGGCCGCGTAGGCAAACGGGCCACCGGCATGCGGAATGGCCGTGCTCAGCTCGGTGAAGCTGAAGATGAAACTGGTGTACATCGCTGCCACGACCAGCGTCGTGATCAGGAAGCCCAGCGTGCCGGCGCTGGCCCAGCCGTAGCTCCAGCCGAAGTATTCGCCCGAAATGACGAGGCCGACGGCCAGGCCCCAGAGGTGCCAGGCGTTCAAGGTGGGTTTCAGGTGTCCGGGGGTGCTCATGGGAACCTCCTGGTAATGAATGATGGGTTGCAACATGGGTAGGGTCGGCGGCCATCTTCGGCAACGCGAGGCGGGCTGGCTATCGGAAATCGGCAAGTTCACGCATCGCTGTCATCGGCCTGCCTCAGGTGGCACATGGATTGCAAACACCCGGCCGCCCCCGTACCTTGCACGCATCCAGCGGACCACGGAACCATGGCCCAGCCCTTCCCCGCCCTGTCACCCGCCTCCGGCAGCCCGCCACCCGGCCTGCACCTGCGCCAGACGGGGGATGCCGACGAACAGGCCGCGCTGCTGCAGCACTGGCAGCAGGACTATGCGCAGCTCTCGGCCGGCCCGTTCGAAGGCCGTGTGCGCGAACTTTGGCTGGGCGACCTGCACCTCTTTGTGGAAGACACCAGCCGCCGGCTGCTGCAGCGTGGTGCGCTGCCGGCCGGGCAACTGGCGCTCGGCCTGCCGCTGTCGCTGGGCCTGGGTGCGGTGAGCTTCTGCGGCAACACCGATTGGCAAGGCCAGGCGCGCGCCGAGCGCTTCTGCAGCTTCTCCGGTGCGGCCGGTTTTGAATTCGTCACGCCCGAAGGCCTGTGCATGGC
>NZ_VIDT01000338.1 GCF_006519715.1 Ideonella azotifigens | reverse complement strand
CACCGGGCCCTGCCAGCGATCAGTCATGGCTGTGCCCCAGGAAGCCATAGAGCTCGCGGCGCAGGCGCAGGAACTCGGGCAGTTCCTTGGTGCCGAGTTGGTCGCGGGGCCGCGGCAGTTGGACGTCGATCACCCGCGCCAGACTGGGACGCTCGGGCGTGGGGTTGGCGCGCAAGGCGACCACGCGGTCGCCCAGGTACAGAGCCTCCTCCAGGTCATGGGTGACGAAGAGCACCGTCAGGCCTCGTTCGCGCACCAGGCGGGCGAGTTCGTCCTGAAGGCTCTCGCGCGTCATCGCGTCCAGCGCTCCGAAGGGCTCGTCCATCATGATCAGCTCGGGCTCCTGCGCCAGGCAACGCGCGATCTGCACCCGCTGCTGCATGCCCCCCGAGAGCTGCGCCGGGAACTTGGCGGCATGCGCCGCCAGCCCCACCGTGGTGAGCACACGCTCAATGCGGGCGGCCCGGTCGGCCGGGGCCACCCCGGCCGCCTCCAGGGCCAGGCTGATGTTGCCCGCCACGGTGCGCCACGGCAGCAGCGCGCGCCCATAGTCCTGGAACACAAACGCCACTTCGCGGGACGGGCCCGCAACGCGTTGCCCGCCCCGCATCACCGTGCCGCTGGAGGGCGTCTCGAAACCGGCGGCAGTGCGCAGCAAGGTGGTCTTGCCGCAACCCGAAGGGCCGACGATGCAGACGAACTCGCCCCGCGCGATGTCCAGGCTGGTGGGAGACAGGATGACCCGCGCACCGAAGTGCATGGCCACGCGGTCGAAGCGCAGCAGGGTCTCGCGGGGTTGGGCCTGGGCCGCATGGCGCAGCTCGATGACAGGAACGGCAGACATGGTGGCCTCAAGCCTTCAGGATCAGGTTGTCATAGGCGATCTGGCCCTTGAGCAGGCCCTGGTCCTGCATCAGCGCGCCCCACCAGCGAAGTTGCGCGGGCGTGACAATGGGCCCGGGCGGGGAGATCTGCATCTTGGTCGCGACCGGCTCCGGCAGCTTGAGGTACTTGCCCAACGACGCCCGCACCTTCTCTTCGTTGGACGGCCTGAGCATGAAGGCCGCCGCCTCGCCCAGCCCCTCGCGAAAGGCCTTCACCGCGGCCTGGTTCTGCTGAACCCAGTCGCGGCGCGCCACGTGCACCACGGTCGGATAGCCGGAGGGCAGGAACGTCATGTAGTAAGCGGCCACATGGCCGACCCCGCTTTCCAGGATGCGCGCCATGAAGGGCCCACCGGTCACCACGGCATCGATCGCGCCGCCGCGCAGCAGGTCGGCGTGCTGCGGGAACGGCGCCTCGACGAAGCTGACCTTGGCCGCGTCCACGCCCAGGGACTTCAGCCAGGCGCGGAAGGTCACATGCAGCAGCGCGCCCAGTCCCGGCACGCCAATGCGCTTGCCCACGCAGTCCGACGCGCCGCGGATGTTGGTGCCGGCCTTGGCCACCAGGCCCAGCTCGGTGTAGGTCTTGGAGAGCACGCCGCCACCGGCCAGCACCACGTGGTTCAGGCCGGCGTCCACCGACTGCAGGAAACCCGTGGGTGTGACGCCCCCGATCTGCAGCGAGGCCGACTGCACCGCCGGCACGATCGTGGGGTTCAGCGGAATGAAGCGCAGTTCCATCTCCAGGCCGCGCCGGGCGAAGAAGCCCTCGTCCACGCCCACGAAGACGGTGGCGAAATCGGACACGGCGGAATAGCCCAGGCTGATGCTGGCGTTGGTGCCGGCACGTGAAGCCATCGGCGGCGCGGCCAGCGAGGCGGCGGCGGCCATGCCACGGCGCAAGGCATCGCGGCGGCGGAGCAAGAAAGGTGATCGCATGCGGGTCTCCGGGTCGTTTCGTCAGGTCATGGCTGCGCCAGCCGGGGGCTGACCCAGCTTCGAAGCGCGCGGCGCAGGGGAAGGCGGAAGGGGACGCTCAGGTCACCAACACGGCACGGAAGCCGGCGGTGACAAAGCGCAGCAAATGCGGGGTGGCCGCCGGGTCGGCGGGCTGGTTCTCGCCTTTGGACAGGCGCGCCACGCGCGTGTCGGAAAGGAAGTGCAGCAGCGCGCCGAGCATGAACTGGTAACACCAGGCCACCTGGCCGCGGCTGCTGCCGGGAAACAGGACCTGCAGCGCGTCGAGGTAGGCATGGGCCAGCGGGTCGAAGAACTCGCGCTGCGCCTTGTCGGACTCGGCAGTGGGCAGCGCCAGTTCACGCGCGGCCATCAGGGCGTAGTACTGGCCCTCGGGGCTGCCATGCAGGGCCACCACCGGCCCGATGAAGGACGCGATCAGTCGCTCCAGCGCATCGTCGGCAATCGGGGGCTGGGTGGCCGCTCGCAACTGCGCGAGCCGGGTGTCGATGGTGCCCTGCCAGGACTCGAAGATCGCGTAATAGAGGTCCTGCTTGGCGCCGTAGTAATAGCCCACCAGGGCCAGCGGCACGCCGGCTTCGGCGGCAATCTCGCGGATCGACACCGCGTGGTAACCACGCAGCGCAAACAGCTTCTCAGCGGCCAGCAAGATGGCGCGCTGCCGGTTCGGCTGGGCATCGCCTTGGCTGGCTTTGCGCGACTCGGGCAGGCGCCGCTGGGGAAAGGTCGAAGGCATCTCGGCAGGCATGGTGATCCGGAAATCGACAGGCGCGACAAGCCGCGCCATGTCGAGTTTGTACACCCGTACAAGAATTTTGTACGACCGTACAAACCCTGGATTACCCCCGCCGGCGCTGCCGGCCCCTCTCAGTTCACAGCTGCTCAGGCTCTAAGGCCACCGGATCGGCGTCGAACGAGATGGTGGCCTCCACCGTCTCCCAGATGAAGCGCCCCGACGGTCTTTGCTGTTCCTCGACGACGTGGGCGACGAGCCCGGCGGCGCGCGACATGACGGCGAAGCCGCGCATGACTTCGGTGGGCACGCCGATCTCGCCGAGCAGCGCGGCGACGGCGCCGGTGGCGTTAATCGTGATGGGTTTGCCAGCTGCCGTGTCGACCGCGCGGGACAGGGTTTCGAGGGCGCGCAGGTAGTCGCCGGGCAGCTCAGGCTCGGCGCGGGCCAGGTCCAGCAGCTTGTAGGCGCGCGGGTCCACCGGCTTGTGCAGGTGGTGGCCGAAGCCAGGCACGGGCTGTTTGCGGGCCTGGTGTTCGCGGGCGATGGCCAGGGCTTCGCCTTGCGGGTCGGCCGCGGCCTGCAGGCGGTCCAGCAGGCGCGAGCAGTTTTCCATCGTGCCGACGAAGCTGCTGCCCACGGCCATCAGGCCCGCGGCCACGGCACCCTGCAGGTTCTCAGGCGCGCTCATGTAGACCAGCCGGGTGGCAATGGCGCTTGGCGTGAGGCCGTGTTCCATCAGCACGATGAGTACCACGTCGGCGATGCGCATGTCGACCGGGCGCGGCGTGCGGCCAAGGATCTGCATCAGCAGCACCTCGGTGAAGGTCTTCTGGCCCATCAGGTCGTCGACCAGGTTGGCGCCGCCGTAGTGCAGGCTGGTCAGCGTGTGGCGGCACAGGCGGGTGGTGGGCGGTGCCTTGGCTTTGGTGGAGACGGTCATTGCAAGGCCTTCAGTGGGAGTACGAGGCCAGCGCGAGTTCGCGCACGGCCGCCTTCAGCACCTTGCCGACGGGCGAGCGCGGCAGGCTGGCGTGGAAGTGGATGCGCTTGGGCGTGTGCACCGGCCCCAGGCGCTCGCGCACGAAGGCGATCAGTTCGGCCTCGGCCGCATGCTGACCAGGCCGCAGTTGCACTGCCGCCTGCACGGCTTCGCCCCACTTGTCGTCCGGCACGCCGAACACCGCGCATTCGTGCACCGCCGGGTGCTGGCCCAGCGCGTTTTCCACGTCCACCGGGTAGACGTTGAAGCCGCCGGTGATGACCAGGTCCTTCAGCCTGTCCTTGAGGTACAGGAATCCGCGGGCGTCGATCAATCCTCGGTCGCCGGTGTGCAGCCAACCGTCGACCAGGGTTTCAGCAGTCTTCTCAGGCAGACGCCAGTAGCCGCTCATCAGCAGGTCACCGCGGGCCACGACTTCGCCGACCTCGCCGCGCGGCAGCAGCTCGCCGGTCGGCGCCATGATGGCCACGTCGCTGAACCAGGTGGTGCGGCCGACCGAGGCCCAGTTGGCCTCTTCCTCGAAATCCTCGGGCCGCATCACGGTGAGGATTTGCGGCGCCTCGGTCTGGCCGTAGGTGGTGCCCAGCACCGGGCCGAAGAAGGCGCGCACCGCGCGGATCTTCTCGGGCGGCATGGCCGCGCCGCCGTAGATCAGGCGACGCAAGCGTGGGAAGTCGGCCCGCGAGGCGCCGGGCAGCGCCATCAGCATGTAGATCAAGGTGGGCGGCATGAAGCAGGCGGTGCCGCCGCGGGTCCTGAAGGCCTGGCGCACGGCCTCGGCGCCGCCACTGGCCAGCACCACATGGCAGCCGCCCTGCGCCAGGATGGGCAGCAGGTAGGTGGAGGTGCCGTGCGTGATGGGCGCGGCCAGCACGTAGCGCTCGTGTTCGTCGAAGCCCCAAGCCTGGACCTGGTTGGCAATGTTGGCCAGCCAGGCGCGGTAGGGTTGCATCACGCCCTTGGGCGCGCCGGTGGTGCCGCCGGTGAACTTGATGGCCTGCGTGGCCTCCAGCGGCAGGTCGATCACAGGCCGCGGCGCGCCAGCGTGCTGCGCGGCCAGCGAGGCGATGTCCAGGCCGTCCTGGCCCGTTTCGCAATGGATGCGCGTGCCCGGCGCCTCGCCCAGCAGCGCCATGCCGTCGGCGTCGGCCACCAGCAGCGTGGGTTCGGTCGCGTCCACCAGGCGGCGAATCTCGGGCGCGGTGCTCTTCACGTTCAGCGGCACCCACACCTTGCCGCTGGCCAGCACCGCCAGCAGCGCGACGATGTGGGCCGTGCTGTTGGCCGCGCAGATGCCCACGCGGCTCTGCGGCGTGGGGTCCAGCGCGATGAAGGCCGCGGCCAGTGCGCTGACATGCGCGGCCAGCGTGTCGTAACGCAGCAGGCCTTCAGGTGCGTCGATGGCGATGCGCTCGGGCCAGCGGTCGGCGGCGCGCCAGAAGAAGTCGATCGGGTGCATGAAGGGCTTGTCCTGCTCAGTCTGGTTTGATGCCGGCCTGCTTGATGACCTCGCGCCAGCGCTTGGCTTCGGAGGTGATCAACTGCTGCAACTGCGCGGGCGTGCCGGGCTCGGGCGTGGCGGCCATGTCGCGCAGGCGTTGGGCGATGTCCGGCTCGGCCAGCACCTTGTTCAGCTCGCTGTTGAGCCGGGTGATGACGGCGCGCGGCGTGCCAGCGGGGGCGGCCAGGCTGAACCAGGACTGCACGTCGAAGCCGGGGAAGCCGGACTCGGCCAGCGTGGGCACGTCCGGCAGCAGCGGCGAGCGTTGCGCGCTGGTGATGGCTAGCGCGCGCAGCTTGCCGGCCTTCACATGCGGCAGCACCGAGGGCGTGTTGTCGAACATGGCCTGCACCTGGCCGCCCATCAGGTCGGTCAGCGCCGGCGCGCTGCCGCGGTAAGGCACGTGCAGCAGGTTGGCCTTGGCAACCACCTTGAACAGCTCGCCCGAGAGGTGGATGGTGGAGCCGCTGCCGGACGATGCGAAGCTCAGGCCTGCGGGCGCCTGCGCCAGCTTCACGAACTCGGCCACGTTCTTCGCCGGCAGCGCCGGGTTGACCACCAGCACGTTGGGCACGCGGGCGATCAGGCCGATGGGCTCGAAGTCCTTCAGCGGGTCGTAGCCCAGCTTCTCGTACAGCGATGCGTTGACCGTGTTGGCCACGGTGTAGACGTAGAGCGTGTAGCCGTCGGCCGGCGCGTGGGCCACGGCTTCGGCGCCGATGTTGCTGTTCGCGCCGGTGCGGTTGTCCACCATCACCGACTGGCCCAGGCGCTCGCCCAGCTTGCCGGCCACCAGGC
>NZ_VIDT01000337.1 GCF_006519715.1 Ideonella azotifigens | reverse complement strand
CCTCCCGAGAGGACGCGATGCGTGCGCTGCAGCGTGCCTGCGAATGGATCGAACGCAACGAACCCAGCCACCCGGCGCCGCTGCTGATCCGCCGCGGCATGCGGCTGATGAGCAAGAACTTCATGGACATCGTGCGCGACCTGGTGCCCGACGGCGTGCGCGAGCTGGAAAAGCTCGCCGGCGCCAGTTCCGAGTGACAGCCATCGATTGAGAACCCTCTTTTCACACCGCCCACCCGAACCGCCAGCGATGGCGATGCCGCCAACCAAGGAGCCGCCATGGCCACCAGCAGCCAGAAGTTCATTGCCCGCAACCGCGCGCCGCGGGTGCAGATCGAATACGACGTGGAGCTGTACGGGGCCGAGAAGAAGGTCCAGCTGCCGTTCGTGATGGGCGTGCTGTCGGACCTCTCGGGAAAGCCGACCGAGCCGCTGCCGCCGGTATCGGACCGCAAGTTCCTGGACTTCGACGTCGACAACTTCGACGCCCGCATGAAGGCGATGAAGCCGCGCGCCGCGTTTGCGGTGCCCAACACGCTGACCGGCGAGGGCAACCTGATGGTCGACATCACCTTCGAGAGCCTGGACGATTTCTCGCCCGCCGCGGTCGCCGCGAAGGTCGACGGGCTGCGCCAGCTGCTCGAAGCGCGGCAGCAGTTGGCCAACCTCATCACCTACATGGACGGCAAGGCCGGCGCCGAGCAGCTGATCGCCAAGGTGGTCAAGGACGAGGCGCTGCTGAAGTCCCTGGCGTCCGCCCAAAACCCGGCCCAGAAACCGGCCGACGCCGCGCAGTGACCCCCCAAACCGCAGGAGCTCCCCATGGCTGAAGACACCCTCGTGCAAGCTGCCTCGGCGCTGCAGGGCATCGAATACGAAGGCGGCGAATTCGCGCAGCTGCTCGGCAAGGAATTCAAGCCCAAGACCGAGGACGCGAAGAGCGCCGTCGAGCAGGCCGTGCAGACGCTGGCGCAGCAGGCGCTGAGCCAGACGCAGCTGATCGGCAGCGACGTGATCATGTCGATCGAAGCCATGATCGCCGAGCTGGACAAGAAGCTCTCCGAGCAGGTCAACGCCATCCTGCACCACGCAGACTTCCAGCAACTCGAGAGCGCCTGGCGCGGCCTTCACTACCTCGTCAACAACACCGAGACCGACGAGATGCTGAAGATCCGCGTGATGAACATCTCCAAGCTCGACCTGGGCAAGACGCTCAAGCGCTACAAGGGCACGGCCTGGGACCAGAGCCCCATCTTCAAGCGCGTCTACGAAGAGGAATACGGCCAGTTCGGCGGCGAGCCGTTTGGCGCGATGGTCGGCGACTACTACTTCGACCACAGCCCGCCGGACGTGGAGCTGCTGGGCGAGATGAGCAAGGTCGCCGCGTCGGCCCACGCGCCCTTCATCGCCGCGGTGAATCCGTCGCTGATGCAGATGGGTTCGTGGCAGGAGCTGGCCAACCCGCGCGACCTGACCAAGATCTTCACGACGCCGGAATACGCCGCCTGGAAGTCGCTGCGCGAGTCCGACGATGCGCGCTACCTGGGGCTGGCGATGCCGCGTTTCCTCGCCCGCCTGCCGTATGGCGCGAAGACCAGCCCGGTCGAGGAATTCAACTTCGAGGAAGAGACCGCCGGCGGCGACCATGCCAGCTACACCTGGGCCAACTCGGCCTATGCGATGGCGGTCAATATCAATCGCTCGTTCAAGCTCTACGGCTGGTGCACGCGCATCCGCGGCATCGAGTCCGGCGGCGCGGTCGAAGGCCTGCCGGCCCACACCTTCCCGACCGACGAAGGTGGCGTGGCGATGAAGTGCCCGACCGAGATCGCCATCAGCGACCGGCGCGAAGCCGAGCTGGCCAAGAACGGCTTCATGCCGCTGGTGCACCGCAAGAACTCCGACTTCGCCGCCTTCATCGGCGCCCAGTCGCTGCAAAAGCCTTTCGAGTACGACGACCCGGATGCAACCGCCAACGCCAACCTGGCCGCGCGCCTGCCGTACCTGTTCGCCTGCAACCGCTTCGCCCACTACCTCAAGTGCATCGTGCGCGACAAGGTGGGCTCGTTCAAGGAGCGGGCCGACATGGAGAAGTGGCTCAACAAATGGATCATGAACTACGTCGATGGCGACCCGGCGAATTCGTCCGAGGTCACCAAGGCGCAGAAGCCGCTGGCCGCCGCCGAGGTCACCGTCGAAGAGATCCCCGGCAACCCGGGCTACTACAGCTCCAAGTTCTTCCTGCGGCCGCACTACCAGCTCGAAGGGCTGACGGTGTCGCTGCGCCTGGTGTCCAAGCTGCCGTCGCAGAAGACGCAGTGAACCCGCGCCGGCGGCCTGACCGGCCGGCCGTGCAAACCATTCCCCCGCATCCACTCAGGAGAGACGCAACATGACCATCGACACCAACCTCAAGATCGCCGGCGTCGACGGCGAATCCGCCCACAAGGACCACAAGGGCGAGATCGACCTGCTCGCCTGGTCCTGGGACGTGCGCCAGGACAGCACCGCCGCCGCTGGCGGCGGCTCCGGCAAGGGCAAGGGCATTCCCGGCCAGCTGGTGTTCGCCCATTACTACGACAAGGCCTCGCCGGTGCTGGCCAAGAGCTGCGCCAGCGGCAAGCATTTCGACTCGGCCATCATTACCTGCCGCAAGGCCGGTGAAGGCCAGCTGGACTTCCTGAAGGTCACGCTCAAGCAGGTGCTGGTCACGTCGGTGGCGCCGTCGGCCAGCAGCGGCGGCGAGATCTCGGAAAGCGTCGCGCTGAGCTATGCCGACATCGAGTTCGAATACAAGCCGCAGGACGACAAGGGCGCGCTCGGCGGCTCGGTGAAATTCGGCTGGAACGTGGCCAGCACCGAAACGCGCTGAACCCCGGCCCCGCCCATGCCCGCCGGGAGCTTGCCGCTGGTGGTGGTCCCCACCAGCGCCGACATGTACCTGGACCTGACACTCAAGCGCGCCGGCAAGGCCAAGGGAGAGGCCGTTGCCGCCGGCCACCAGGACGACATTGTCGTCATCGGTTTCAGCTGGGGCGTGGGTGCGGTGGGCGACGCGGTGGCCGGCCTGGCCACCGGCCGGCGCAGCTACCGCCATTTGCTGATCACCAAGCGGCTTGACAGTGCCAGCACCGCGCTGATGAGCGCTGTCGCCACCAATGACGAGGTGCGCAGCGCAGTGCTGCATTTGCGCAAGGCCGGCGGGGAGCAGGAAGACTTCTTTTCGCTCACGCTGGAGAAGGCCCGCGTGGCCAGCTACGACGTGGAGGCCGGCGCCGATGGCGCCACGGTCGAGAAGGTGGCGCTGAGCTTCCAGAAGGTGGCGATCGAATACCGGCCGCAAAGCGCCAGCGGCCAACTGGGCGCGAGCCACAGCTTCACCGACGACCTGAGCTGAAAGACCATGGACACGATCAAGGAACTGGTGGCGGCCGGCAGGCCCGGGGAGGCGCTGGCCCAGGCGCAGCAGCAGGTGCGTGCCAAGCCTGAGGACGCCAAACTGCGTGTGCTGCTGTTCCAGCTGCTGGTCGTGACCGGCCAGTGGCAGCGCGCCAGCACGCAGCTGGAAGTCTGTGGCGAGCTGGACGCCGAAGCGCTGCCCATGGTCAACACCTACCGCGAGGCCTTGAAGTGCGAACTGGTGCGCGAAGCAGTTTTCGACGGCAAGACCACGCCGATGCTGTTCGGCCAGCCAGCCGAATGGGTGGCGCTGCTGGTGCAGGCGCTGCAGCAGCAGGCCGAGGGCAATGCCGGTGCCGCGCGCTCGCTGCGCGAACAGGCGCTGGCGCAGGCCGAGACGGTGGCCGGCGCACTGGACGGCACGCCGTTCGAATGGGTGTGCGATGCCGATTCGCGCCTCGGTCCGGTGCTGGAAGCGGTGGTCAACGGGCGCTATGCCTGGGTGCCGTTCTCGGCGCTGAGCAAGGTCCAGATCGAGGCGCCGGGTGACCTGCGCGACCTGGTCTGGCTGCCGGCGCACCTGTGGTTCCCGAACGGCGGCGAGACGGTGGCGCTCATCCCCACGCGATATCCGCGCAGCACGAACTGGGACGACGAGCGGGTGTGGATGGCGCGGCGCACCGAATGGACGCCGCTGGACCCACCGAATGTCGAGCAGTACGCGGGCGTCGGCCAGCGCGTGTTCGCCACCGATGCGGGCGAGCATTCGCTGCTGGATGTGCGTTGCATCGAGCTGGGTCAGTCGGGCGCCAAGGCATGAGGCATCCCGTTTCCGCCGGGCCGCTCCCAAGCCGGCCGGCATTTCCTCGGGGGATCGTCCGGCGTACCCGTCGGACGAGGGGCTGACGTGCCCACGAGCCCGCGTGACCGCCTGCAGCCGGCGCTGCTGGACCGGCTGACCGACGACGAGCCGCTTCGCCGCGAGGAGGCCGAGCATCACCGCGTGATGAGCAAGTCGCAGCTGCGCCAGGCGGTGCTGCGCGACCTGGGTTGGCTGTTCAACGCCGTGCAGCCGCTGGGCAAGGAGGCCGAGGCCTGGCCCGGCCTGGCCGCCAGCGTGCTGAATTTCGGGCTGCCGGCGCTGTCGGGCCAGCTGGCCTCGAAGGTGGACGTGAGCCTGCTGGAAAAGGCGATCCGCAGCGCCATCCTGCGCTACGAGCCGCGCATCCTGCCCGAGAGCCTGGCGGTGCGCGCGCTGGAGGCCACCAGCGTGCTGGACACCCACAACATCATCGAATTCGAGATCCGCGGCCACCTCTGGTCGCAACCCGTCCCGCTGGAGATCCTGCTGCGCACGCAGCTGGATCTGGAGGCGGGGCAGGTGGAGGTGAGGGAAGCATAGCGTGACCTGTCCGGGTCCATTGATTCTTGAAGGAGCGTTCCATGGCCGACTTTGGCGACGACCGACCAGACCCATTTCAAAACCTGCCCAACGAGGTTTTGTTCCAGATATTCGGGTATCTCAATCCACAGGACTACCTTCGTGCAAGCCGTGTGAGCCAGGCCACACGTGGCTTTGCGGTGGCGAACCTTCCCAACGCGATCAACGCTTTTGCGAACGACCTTGCCGGCCTGAAAGACGCGGGAAGGAATTGGCTGCTGAGCACAGCGGAATTGATGCATGCAAACAATGCCAACGTGCTGCAAATCGATGCCTGTCTTGAAACAGGTAGAAGCTTGATCTCCCGGCTTGGTGGCTATCGGGACGCGACTGCCGCACCGCTTGTCGCTGGCATGAGGACGCTCTGCCAGCTCCTGGAGACGGCCAAGCAGGGCGTCGTGGCGAGATCCGACGCCTGATTGAACATGGACCCCCGCCTCCTCCGCCACTACACCGACGAACTCGCGCATCTGCGCGAGGTCGGGGCCGAGTTCGCGCGGGACTTTCCGAAGATCGCGTCGCGGCTGGGCATGGAAGGCATCGCGGTCACCGACCCGTATGTCGAGCGGCTGCTGGAAGGCTTTGCCTTCCTCGCGGCCCGCGTGCAGCTGAAGCTGGACGCCGAGCACCCGCGGCTGATCGCCCACCTGCTGGAATCGATCTACCCGAACTTCCTCGCGCCGCTGCCGTCGATGATGGTGGCCCGCCTGGAGGCGGATCTGACCGACCCGAACCTGCTGGGCGGCTACCAGGTCCCACGCGCGAGCGCCATCGCGGCCGAGCTGGTTCGCGGGCAGGACACGCGCTGCGAATTCCGCACCGCGCAGGCGGTCACGCTGTGGCCGATAGCGATCGCTTCGGTTCAATATTTCACCCATGGCGCGGATCTGCCGCTCAAGCAGCTGCCGCCCGCGCTGGGCGCCAAGGGCGGGCTGCGCATCCGGCTGCGCTGTGGCGGTGGCGCCAGCTTCCGTCAGCTGCAGGGCCTGGATCGCCTGAGCCTGCACGTCAGCGCGCCAGACGACGTGGCCCACCGGCTGCACGAGCTGGTCCAGAGCG
>NZ_VIDT01000336.1 GCF_006519715.1 Ideonella azotifigens | reverse complement strand
CCTGTCGCCGCTGGTGGGCGACGACCGGCTGTGCCGCGAGGCGGCCACGCGGGCGACGCGTGCGGCCTGACCCGGGTTCAACTGCCGCTCAACTCCCCATCAGCAGCTGCATCTTGCCGTTGTGCAGGAAGCAGGCCTTGCTGAACAGCGACAGGTCCACCGGGTTGGGCAGGCGCACGTCGTCCAGGTCCGGGCAAGGCCGGCCGGCGGCTTCGTAGTCGCGGCGGATCTGCGACAGGCAAACGACGATGGCCTGGCGCGCCTGCGCAAAGGCCTTCAGCGTGCGCACCTGCTGGTCCAGCGGCGGGTGCTCGCGCGGCTGGTCCAGCAACTGCAGGTAGTCGATCACCGCCAGCGTGCGCGGTGGTGCGTCGGCCAGGCGCGTGGCGATGTGCTCGGCCGAAATCCGCTCGGACAGGTCGAGCACGAAGCGCGCGCCGAAGTCGGCCAGTTCATGGCCCAGCTGGCCGAAGCAGCGGGCCACGTCGGCCGCGGTGAATTCCATGGTGAACAGCGCCGCGTGTTGCCGCTGCTGCATGGCCTCTATCGCCAGGCCGATGGCCAGCAGCGTCTTGCCCTGGCCGGGGCGGGAACCGACCAGCACCAGGTCGCCGGGCTGCAGCTGCGCGAACAGCGCGGCACCGGGCGACTCGGGTTGCCAGCGCGCCGCCAGGTGGCTCCAGGCCTTGAAACCTTCGCGCGCCGCGATGCGGTCCAGCGCGGCATGCAGGCGGATGTTTTCCTGGCGAGACAAGGCCTTGGCCTGCTGCTTCAGGACGTGGATGGGCGCTGAGAGCTTCATGAGGGATCACCTTCGATGGGCGGCCGTCTTCGCGTCCCTCCTTGCGCGACCGGCCGGATCAAAGGCCATGGGTGTGCGCCAGCCCTGCATGTGAAATGCTGCCCCGTCTGGAGGGTGGGAGGCACGGGCGGTGTGCCTGGGGTGGAATGGTAGCGCGGCGGTCGCCGTAGCATCGGGCCCCCGAATTGCTTTGCGGTCCCCATGTCCTCGCCGTCCCGCCCTCGCCTGCTCATCGTGCAACCCATGGCCGACGACGGACCTGCCTACCTCGCCCGGTGGTTGCAGCAGTCGGGCCTCTCGTTTGACTTGGCCAGCGTGGCTGCAGGCGACGAAGTGCCGGCCTCGGCCGAACCGTATGACGCGATCGCGATGCTGGGCGGCGCGATGAGCGTCAACGACAACCTGCCTTTCCTCGCGCGCGCCGAAGCGCTGCTGCGCGATGCCGTGGCGCGCGGCCGACCGGTGCTGGGCCATTGCCTGGGCGGCCAGATGCTGGCCAAGGCACTTGGCGCGCCAACGACCGACAACCTGGTGCCCGAATTCGGCTGGACGCACATCACGCCAACCGGGACGCCGCTGGCGCAGGGCTGGTTCGGCCGCGGCACGCCGCTGCCGGTCTACCAGTGGCACTTCCAGACCTTTGCCCTGCCCGCAGGCGCCACGCTGCTGGCCGGCAATGCCGCCTGCCCGCACCAGGCCTTCGCTTTCGGCCCGCACCTGGGCATGCAGTTCCACATCGAGGTGGACGCCGAGAAGCTGAACCGCTGGTGCAGCGAAGCGCCGAAAGATGGCGACCCGCTGCGGCAGCACGCGACGGTGCAGGGCGAAGCAGCGATGCGGGCCGACACCACGCGCTTCCTGGCCGACAGCCAGGCTACCGCCGCGCACATTTATGCACGCTGGCTGGCGCTGGCGGGTCTGTCGAGCTGAGCCCGGCGCCGCTTCGTCGCGCGCACCGGCCAGTCCGTCGGACCCTGCCGCCATCGGTCACATCCGGCGGACACCGGCAGCGCCGAAGCCTAAGCTTCAGTCATTCCCTCTCCACGGCCCAGGAGGCTGACATGACTGAAAGCGAACAACTGAACCAGCTTGGCGAACTGCACCGCAGCGGGGTGCTGAGCGACGAGGAATTTGCCCGCGCCAAGGCCCGTGTGCTGGCCGGCAACGCGCAGCACACGCCCAGTGGCTCGCCCATCGTCGACGCGGTCAACGGCCTGCGCCGCAGCCGCGATGACCGTTGGGTTGGCGGCGTCTGCGGTGGCCTGGCGATGTCCACCGGCCTGGCCGCCTGGGCCTGGCGCCTGCTGTTCGTGCTGCTGTTCGTCTGCGGCGGCACCGGCCTGCTGGTCTACCTGCTGATGTGGTGGCTGGTGCCGCTGGCGCCGTCCATGTACATGAGCTCAGGCAGCGGTGGCAACTTCACGATGCGGAGTTGAGTGGGCGGGGAAAAAGAGGTTTCTCTTTTCCCATTCGCCCTGAGCACCCCCAACCCGTTCGCCCTGAGCCTGTCGAAGGGCCTGTGCGGCGCCAGGTTGGATGCCAATCAAAGAAGGCTTCGACAGGCTCAGCCCGAACGGGGAGAGGTGTCGTGTTTTCCGTTCACCCTGAGCTTGTCGAAGGGCCAGGGCTTCGACAAGCTCAGCCCGAACGGTGTAGATGCTCAGCCCGAACGGCAAATCGGTTCAATCGTGCAACGAAGACAGGAACTGCTGCAGTTCCGGCGTCTTCGGGCTGCCGAACAAATCCGCCGGCGGGCCCATCTCGTGCACCCGCCCCTGGTGCATGAAGATCACGCGGTCGCTGACCTTGCGGGCGAAGCTCATTTCGTGCGTGACCATCAGCAGCGTCATGCCCTCGTCGGCCAGGCTCTCGACCACGCGCAGCACCTCGCCCACCAGCTCAGGGTCCAGTGCCGAGGTGATCTCGTCGCACAGCAGCACGGCCGGCTCCATCGCCAGCGCACGGGCAATCGCCACGCGCTGCTGCTGGCCGCCGGAGAGCTGCTCGGGCATTGCGTCGAACTTCTCGGCCAGGCCCACGCGGGTCAGCAGCTTCTTCGCCTGCGCTTCGGCGTCCGCGCCGCTGCGCTTTTTCACCAGCGTGGGCGCCAGCATCACGTTGCGGCCCACGCTGAGGTGCGGGAACAGGTTGAAGCCCTGGAAGATCATGCCCACGCGCTGGCGCAGCGCGCGCATGGCCATCGCGCTTTCGTGCAGCAGCGGCTTGCCGTCCACCGTCAGCGAGCCGTCCTGGAATTCCTCCAGGCCATTGATGCACCTCAAAAGCGTGCTCTTTCCCGAGCCGCTCTTGCCGATGATGCAGACCACCTCGCCGCGCAGCACGTCCAGGTCAATGCCCTTGAGCACCTCGTTCGTGCCGAAGGACTTGCGCAGCGCGGTGATGCGCACCACGGGCGCGCCCACGGCAGTGGTCGTCTCGGTCGTCTCAAGCACGGCTGACATTCGTCTTCCTTTCGAGGTTTTTCGCGAACAGGCTGATCGGGAAGCACAGCGCGAAATAGAACAGCGCCACGCAGGCAAACACGGTGAACGGGCGGAAGGTGACGTTGGCGATCATCGAGCCGGCCTTGGTCAGCTCCACGAAGCCGATCACCGAGGCCAGCGCCGTGCCCTTGATGACCTGCACCAGGAAACCGACGGTGGGCGCGGTGGCGATCTTCACCGCCTGCGGCAGGATCACGTGGCGCATCTGCTCGCCAAACGACAAGGCCAGGCTGGTCGACGCTTCCCACTGGCCCTTGGGAATGGACGCTACACAGCCGCGCCAGATCTCCGTCAGGTAGGCGCTGGTGTAGAGCGTGAGGGCCAGCGCGGCAGCGGTCCATGGCGACACGTCCAGCCCCAGCAGCCCGAGGCCGAAGTAGCCGAGGAAGAGCTGCATCAGCAGCGGTGTGCCCTGGAAGACCTGCACATAGCCGGCGATGAAGTGCTGCGCCACCTTGCCGCCGCGCAACCGCAGCGCCAGCAACGCCGCGCCGACCACGCTGCCGCCGACAAAGGCGATCAGCGACAGCACCACGGTCCAGCGCACCGCCAGCAGCAGGTTGCGCACGATGTCCCAGGAAGTGAATTCGGTCATGCGGATATGTCCTTCTTCTTCACTTGCCGAACAGGAAGCGCGGGCCAAGCCAGTTGAACAAACGCCGCGCCAGGATGGCCAGTGCCAGGTAGGCCAGCGTGGCGATGATGTAGGCCTCGAAGGCGCGGAAGTTGCGGCTCTGGATCAGGTTGGCCGCGTAGCTCAGCTCCTCGACCGAGATCTGCCCGCAAACGGCCGAGCCCAGCATCACGATGATGATCTGGCTCACCATCGCCGGCCAGACCTTCTTCAGCGCCGGCGGCAGCACCACGCGCCAGAAGACCTGCGCCGGGCTGAGCGCCAGGCTCACCGCGGCTTCCATCTGCCCGCGCGGCGTGGCCTGCAGCCCGGCGCGGATGATCTCGGTCGCATAGGCACCGAGGTTCAGCACCATCGCGATCAGCGAGGCGGTGATCGGCGTCAGCATCACGCCCGCGGCCGGCAGGCCGAAGAAGATGAAGAACAGCTGCACGATGAAGGGCGTGTTGCGGATCAGCTCCACGTACACGCCCACGGCCCAGCGCAGCGGCGCCGGCCCCCAGGCACGGGCCCAGGCGCCGCCAATGCCTACCGCCATGCCGACGAGGGTGGCGACGACGGTGAGGCCCAGCGTCCAGGCCAGGCCCTGGAGCAGCAGCGGCCATTCGGCCAGCACGGCCCAGAAGTCGAAGGTCATGCGAAAACTCCGGTGAAGGAACGCAGGGCCGGAAGGTGATAAAGAAGTGCCTGTTTACAGAGGCAAGTCACCCGCGGTCTTGCCGAGCCACTTCTTGGACATCGCGTCCAGCGTGCCGTCCTTCTTCGCGGCGGCGATGATCTCGTTGACCTTGGCCTTCAGCGCGTCTTCGCCCTTGGCGATGCCGACGAAGCACGGACTGTCCTTGAGCAGCAGCTTGAACTCGGCGCCGGCCTGCGGGTTGCGGCGGATCATCTCGGCGGCCACCGCACCGCTCATTGCGATGGTCTGCGTCTGGCCGGCGATGAAGGCGGCCATGGTGGCGTTGTTGTCCTCGAAGCGGCGGAAGTCCACGTTGGACGGCGCAACCTTGTTCAGCTCCTGGTCCTCCATCGCGCCGCGGGTCACGGCCACGGTCTTGCCCGAAAGGTCGGCGAAGGAGGTGAGCTTGAGCTTCTTCGGTGCGAACACGCCCTGGAAGAACGGCGCGTAGGCGGCGGTGAAGTCGATCACCTTCTCGCGCTCGGCGTTCTTGCCCAGCGTGGAGATCACCAGGTCGGCCTTCTTGGTCTGCAGGTAGGGGATGCGGTTGGCGCTGGTCACCGGCACCAGCTCGACCTTCACGCCCAGCTTGGTGGCGATCAGCCGTGCCATGTCCACGTCCAGGCCCTGCGGCGCCATGTCGGGGCCGACAAAGCCGTAGGGCGGGTAGTCGGTCGGGATCGCGACCTTCAGCGTCTTGGACTTCTGGATGTTCTCCAGCGCGCTCTGGGCCTGGGCGGCACCGGCGGCGGCCAGCAGGGCGGCCGCGGTCAGGGCGGTGGTGAACAGGCGCTTGGACAGCGAATGAGTCATAACAGGGCTCCGAGGTAAGGGGAGGGATCGTCGGTGGGGGTGTCGGTTGATGCGTTCGCTGCGGGCTTGGCCTTGCGACGGCGCGGGGCCGGGGCGGGCTGGGTCTGTTGCAGTGGGGCCAGGGCCTGGCGCAGCTGGGCCAGCGGGTCGTGTTCGTCGTCGCTGGCGCGCAAGGCGTCCTGCACGGTGCCGATGTGCGCGGCCATCAGGGTTTCGGCCTCGGCGGCGTCGCCGCGCGCCAGCGCCTCGACGATGCGCACATGGTCCTCGCAGGACTCGGCTGCGTCGTGCTGCGACTGGTAGAGCATCGCGATCAGCGTGGTGCGGGCGGTGAAGTCGCGCAGCGTGTCGGCCAGCAGCGAGTTGCCCAGGCATTCGGCCAGGCAGACGTGGAAGTCGCCCAGCAGGAAGCTGCGCGCACCGACGTCGTCGCCCTTTAGCGCGGCCTTCTCGCGCTGCACGTGGGCGCGCAGC
>NZ_VIDT01000335.1 GCF_006519715.1 Ideonella azotifigens | reverse complement strand
GGGACGCCGGCACTTCCGGCGCGATGGCCGCAGCCTCCACGGCGGCTTCTACCGGGCCCGGTACCTCCGTCTCGGTCCCCAGCGGCAGCCTGGCCTGGGGGTCGCTGTCATCTGGCGGTGGAACTTCACGCATGGGCACACGCAATCATCGCGGAAGGACCGCCTGAACAAAAAAGCCCCGCCGAGCGTAGGGCTTGGCGGGGCCATCAGAGGTACGGGTCATCACGGACCCGCCACACCGCAGCGAAGCGGTAGGCGTGCTGTCATCAGTCTTCCTGGAAGGCTTCTTCGCGCTTGTTCTTGATGGACGGCAGCATCACGACCACGATCATCAAGGCCGCGGCGATCAGCAGGCCGGCCGACAGCGGACGCGTCATGAAGGTGGCCCAGTCACCACGCGACAGCAGCAACGCACGGCGCAGGTTCTCTTCCATCATCGGTCCGAGGATGAAACCCAGCAGCAGCGGCGCAGGCTCGCAGCCCAGCTTGTAGAACAGGTAGCCGACGAAGCCGAACCCGACCGCCATGTAGACGTCGAAGGTGTTGTTGTTCAGCGTGTACAGGCCAATGCAGCAGAAGGTCAGGATGGCCGGGAACAGCAGGCGGTAAGGCACGGTCAGCAGCTTGATCCACATGCCGATCAGCGGCAGGTTCAGGATCACCAGCATCAGGTTGCCGATCCACATCGAGGCGATCAGGCCCCAGAACAGCTCCGGGTTGCTGGTCATGACCTGCGGGCCGGGCTGGATGCCCTTGATGGTCATCGCACCCACCATCAGCGCCATCACCGCGTTGGGCGGGATACCCAGCGTCAGCATCGGGATGAAGCTGGTTTGCGCGCCGGCGTTGTTGGCCGACTCGGGACCCGCCACGCCGCGGATGTTGCCCTGGCCGAACGGCACTTCGCCCTTGCGGCCGCGGGTCTTCTTCTCCAGCGTGTAGGCCGCGAACGAGGCCAGCAAGGCACCGCCACCCGGCAGCACGCCGAGGATGGAACCCAGCGCGGTGCCGCGCAGCACGGCGGGCCAGGCGTCCATGAAGTCCTGCTTGGTCGGCCACAGGCCCTTCACGTCCTTGGTGAAGACTTCGCGGTGCTCGGCCGGCTGGCCGAGGTTGGCGATGATTTCACCGAAGCCGAACACACCCATCGCGATGGTCACGAAGTTGATGCCGTCGGTCAGCTCGGCAATGTCGAAGCTGTAGCGCGGCGTGCCGGAGATCACGTCGGTGTTGATCTGGCCGAGCAGCAGGCCCAAGAGGATCATGCAGATCGCCTTGACCAGCGAGCCCGAGGCCAGCACCACCGCACCGATCAGGCCCAGCACCATCAGCGAGAAGTACTCGGCCGGGCCGAACTTGAAGGCCAGTTCGGTCAAGGGCGGCGCGAAGGCCGCGATGATGATGGTGCCCACGCAACCCGCGAAGAACGAGCCCAGGCCGGCCGCGGCCAGCGCCGCACCGGCGCGGCCCTTGCGGGCCATCTGGTAGCCGTCGATGGCTGTGACCACCGAGCTGGATTCACCCGGCACGTTGATCAGGATGGCAGTGGTCGAACCACCGTACTGCGCGCCGTAGTAGATGCCGGCCAGCATGATCAGCGCGGGGGTGGCGTCCAGCGAATAGATGGACGGCAACAGCATCGCGATGGTCGCGACCGGGCCCAGGCCGGGCAGCACGCCAATCAGCGTGCCCAGGATCGCGCCGAAAAACGCGTAGGCCAGGTTCGTCAGCGTGAAGGCCGTGTGAAAGCCGATGCCGAGGTTTGAAATCAGGTCCATGACTGCAACTGCCCTTTCAGCCGCCCAGGCCGAACACGGTCGGCCACAGCGGAATGATCAACTTGAGGCCGAGCACGAAAACGGCCCAGGACATTGCGGTCAGCACCACGGCGTTCAGGATGGCGGCACGCCAGCTGAACTCTTCACTGGCCAGGCTGGAGATGATCACCAGCAGCGGCAGCGAGATGAACATGCCCAGGCGCTCCAGCGTCAGGCCGAAGACAAACACTGCGGCCAGGATGACGAGCAGCGGCCGCCAGGCAAAGCTGCCGACCGGATCGCCGTCGGCCGACTCGATGGTCAGCGCCTTGAACAGCACCACGCCACCCAGCACAGCCATCAGGATGCCGAGGCCAAACGGGAAGTAACCCGGACCCGGGCGGGCCGAACTGCCGAAGCTGTATTCAGTGGCGCCCCAGGCGAAGGCAATGCCCACCGCCACGAACATCAGGCCGGACCAGAAGTCCTTCTGACTCTTTATCTTCACGAGATCTCCTCCAATGACAGGTTCCCGACAGATTCTAGGCAGCGAGCCATGACAGGCCGCTGTGGAATACACGTAAGCCCAATGCCTAGACCGGGACCCTTCGACAAGCTCAGGGCGAACGGTGTGGGGGCGCCAGACGAGTCACTTTCCCCGTTCGGGCTGAGCCACCTTCCAGGTTCGGGCTGAGCCGCCTTTCCCGTTCGGGCTGAGCTTGTCGAAGCCTTGTCAGGTCGTCGCGTGCGGCCCTTCGACAGGCTCAGGGCGAGCGGATTCGCTGAGGGGGCTCAACCCTCCCAACGCGGGGTGGAACGCAGCACTTCTTCCAGCGTGGTCACACCTTGTGCGACCTTGTTCAGGCCCGCCAGGCGCAGCGGCTGCAGGCCTTTTTCCAGTGAACGCTGGCGCAACAGCGCCGGCTCCAGGCGTGGGTGAATGGCTTCCTGGTGGGCCTGTTCCATCACCATCAGCTCGTACAAGGACGAGCGGCCACGGTAGCCGGTGCCGCGGCAGACCTGGCAGCCCACGGCCTTGTGCGGGCGCAGCGGGCCGGCCAGTTTGAAGGGCTTGGCCTGGTCCTGCAGCATCTCGGGCGTCACCAGCGGGTCCGGCACGGCGCAGGCCTTGCACAGCGTGCGCGCCAGGCGCTGGGCCAAAACGCCCACCACGGTGGCCGAGATCAGGTACGGCGGCACACCCAGGTCCACCATGCGGGTGATGGCCGAGGGCGCGTCGTTGGTGTGCAGCGTCGAGAAGACCAGGTGGCCGGTGAGCGCGGCCTGGATCGCCATCTCGGCGGTTTCCAGGTCGCGGATTTCGCCGACCATGATGATGTCCGGGTCCTGCCGCATCAGCGCCCGCAGGCCTTCGGCAAAACCCAGGTCCACTGACGGCTGCACCTGGGTCTGGTTGAAGCTGGGCTCGATCATCTCGATCGGGTCTTCCACCGTGCAGACGTTGACCTCGTCGGTCGCCAGCTTCTTCAGCGTGGCGTACAGCGTGGTCGTCTTGCCCGAGCCTGTCGGGCCGGTGACCAGGATGATGCCGTGCGGCCGCTCGATCAGGCCGCGCCAGCGGCTGGCCTCGTCGGCCGAGAAACCCAGCGCGTCGAAGGGCTTGTTGGCAGCGGTCGGGTCGAAGATCCGCATCACCACCTTCTCGCCAAAGGCGGTGGGCAGCGTGGACAGCCGCATTTCGACCTCGCCCTGCCCGTCGGGACGGCGGGTCTTGATGCGGCCGTCCTGCGGCCGGCGGCGTTCGATCACGTCCATGCGGCCCAGCAGCTTGATGCGCGCGGTCATCGCCGCCATCACCGTCTGCGGCACCTGGTGCACCGTGTGCAGCACGCCGTCAATGCGAAAACGCACCGCGCCGGTGTCGCGCCGCGGCTCCAGGTGGATGTCGCTGGCGCGCTGCTCGAAGGCGTATTGCCACAGCCAGTCGACGATCTGGATCACGCCCTGGTCATTGGCGTCCAGCGTGTCCTTGGACTTCAGGTCGACCAGGGCCTCGAAGTTGTTCGAGGCGCCACTGTCGGCGCTGCTCTTGCGGGCCACGCGCACGCTTTGCGCGAGCTGGTAGAACTCGGCGGTGAAGCGTGCCACTTCGTCGGGCGAAGTCAGCACCAGGCGGATCTTGCGCTTGGTGTGGGCCTCGATCTCGGCCACCCAGTCGACCGCAAACGGTTCGCAGGTGGCGATGGTGATCTCGGTTGGCCCCACTGCCACCGGCAGCGCGCGCCGGCTCTCGGCATAGGCCTGGGACATGACCTCCTGCACCCGGCTGGCTTCCACACGCAGCGGGTCGATCTTCAGCACCGGCAGGTTGAAGCGCTGGCCCAGCCAGGCGGTCAGCGTCTCGACGGTCAGCTGCTGCTGGTTGCGCGCGTCCACCAGGCCGGCACCGCCCAGGCGCAGCAGCGGATGCAGGCTGGAGCCCGCCTGGCCGAAGCGCCGCACCAGGCGCTCGGCCTCCTCTGTGCTGAGCGCGCCATCGTCGCGAAGCCACTTGAGCAGGTGGCGCATGTCCAGCGGGCCGCGCGGGGCGGCGGCGGGACGGTCAGCGGCGCGGATCGGAGCGTTCATCAATGGCTAGCAGGCAAGGACATCATCAGCTGGCAGGCCCGGCCAGCAGGGCTGGGTCGAGTGGCCGCACCATGCGCAGCCATTTGCGCGCCGGCAGGCCGAAGCGGCTTTCGATGTTAGCGGCGCGCGCCGTCAGGGTCTCGCGGTCCGGCACCTTTACATGCCGGGCCGCGACGACCACCGTGTTGCCCTCCTGCGTGGGCCGCAGGCTCCAGACCTGGTCCAGCCCGAAGACGCGGGCAATGCGCGCGGCGCTGCGCTGGAAGCTGGCGTGGCGGCCGAACAGGTTGACGGTCATCAGCCCGCCTTCGTCCAGCACGTCGCGGCAGGCGGCATAGAAGGGCTCGTCGTCCAGCACCGGCTCGGCGGCGTCGTGGTCGTAGAGGTCCACGTTCAGCACCTGCGCCGTGTGGCGGTTGGCCGGGTCCAGCACCCAGCGTGCGGCGTTCTGGTTCACCACGCTGAGCTTGGCGTCGTCGTCCGGCAGGCGGAACCAGAGACGGCAGGCCTGGATGACGGACGGGTTGATCTCCACTGCAGTCGTCTTCATGCGCAGCACCTTGTGCGTGAAGCGGGTGATGGCTGCGGCGCCCAGGCCCAGCTGCACGCTGTGGCCCTCGGTCACCTCCTCTTCCGGCCGCCACAGCAGCCAGGCCATCATGCGCTGGATGTACTCCAGCTCCAGCTGGTTGGGCTTGGAAATGCGCATGGCGCCCTGGATCCAGATGGAGTCCAGGTGCAGGAAACGCACGCCGTCATATTCGGACATCGTGGCGCCGACCATCTCGGGCTCGGCAGCGGTGTTGGTTTTCTTGGAAGGCATGAAGACTAGGGTTCGATCAGGCCGCATTCGGCAAACACCCGCCGCCAGGCGGCCAGCTTGCGTTCGAAAGACCAGGAGGCATTGGCCGGGCTGGTGGAGGGCAGCTTGAACACCGGCACGCCGAAGCTGGCGGTGAAGCGCTGCGCGCGGGCCGATTCGCCGCCGTTGTGGGCAATGCCGCGCAGCAGCGGCAGCGTGGGGATGAGGCTGGCGAAGTCGTTGAACTCGGCTTGCTGGATCGCACTGTCCAGGCTGCCTTCGCGCTCGCAGGCGGCGTACACGTCCCAGATGCCCAGCCCGCGCTCGCGCACGGCGGCCAGCCGGTCTTCGTAGGCCATGGCCTTCAGGTCCAGCCCCAGCAGTTGGCCGACGATGGGCCAGAACTGGTTGCGCGGATGGGCGTAGTACTGCGCCGCATCCAGCGAGGCCACGCCGGGGAAACTGCCCAGCACCAGCAGTCGGGTGCGGGTGTCGGTCAAGGGAGCAAAGCCAGCCAGCATCGCGGCATTGTCCATGCGAATGGCGCAAGCCCCGGGGCTGTCCTGCAGACGGGGGATGGTGCGCCCCGCAGCCACGCCGGACACTGCGCAAGCCGCAACATCAGGACGCCCGCCATGCCACTCGCACGCCTCGCCGAACTTCGTCTGCCGCGCCCTCCCGCAGCGCGCGCGATCTCGCGGCTGAGCGTGGTGTTGGCCGTGCTGTTCTGCGCGGGCACGCAGGCCGTCGAGCTGCCACCCGTGGCGCCAC
>NZ_VIDT01000334.1 GCF_006519715.1 Ideonella azotifigens | reverse complement strand
TGATGGCGCTGGCCGCGGGACTGCGCTCCGAAGGCGCACGCGAATGGAATTTTTCGCTGATCGGCATGAGCGACCGCGAGCTGCTGGCCGCTTCGCAGCTGGCCTGCGAGCGCGAGGTGTGGGACCGCTGCATCAACAGCAGCGACCGCACCCGCGCCGAGTTCGACCTGAACCAGCGCTACCCGATGCCGCACCGCGAGCAGTTGCTGCCGCGCGCCAGCGAGATCGGGCTGGACCCGGCCTATGCCTACGGGCTGATCCGCCAGGAGTCGCGCTTCTACGTGGACGCGCGCTCGGCCGTCGGCGCATCCGGGCTGATGCAGGTCATGCCCTCGACCGCGAAGTGGACCGCGAAGAAGATTGGCCTGGACTATCGGCCCGACATGCTGAGCGACCGCGACACCAACCTTCGCCTGGGCACCGCCTACCTCAAGCTGGCGCTGGATGACTTCAGCGGCTCGCAGACGCTGGCCGCCGCGGCCTACAACGCGGGCCCAGGCAGGCCGCGCCGCTGGCGCGACGGCCCGGTGCTGGAAGCGGCGATCTGGACCGAGAACATCCCGTTCAACGAGACGCGCGACTATGTGAAGAAAGTGCTGTCCAACGCCACCTACTACGCCGGCCTGATGAGCGGCAAGCCCGCCTCGCTGAAGGCGCGCATGGGTGGCAGCATCGGCCCGCGCGACAGCAGCGTGCCCGAGCCGGCGCCGGACCTGCCTTCGCGCGTGGACCCCACAACAGGCGAAGGAGCCTCACGATGAACCAGGTGCTGATCCTCGGCGGCAGTGGCTTTGTCGGCCGCACGCTGTGCGAACTGCTGGTGCGCGGTGACGACTTTGCGGACGGCCGCTTCCACGAGGCCCTTGGCAACGCGCTGGGCCGCCGCGACACCGCGCTGCGCCTGGTGGTGCCCACTCGCCGGCGCGTCAACGCCCGCAACATCCTGCCGCTGCCGCTGGTCGACCTGCTGGAAGCCGATGTGCATGACGACAAGGCGCTGGACGGGCTGCTCCAGGGCTGCGACGCGGTGGTCAACCTGATCGCGAAGCTGCAGGGCAGCGAGGCCGAGCTGGATGCGGTGAACGCCAAGCTGCCGGCCCGTCTGGCCGCCGCCTGCCAGCGCACCGGCGTGAAGCGCGTGGTGCATGTCAGCGCACTGGGTGCGGCCTCCGATGCGCCTTCGCGTTACCTGCGCAGCAAGGCCAAGGGCGAGGCTGCGCTGCAAGGCAAGGGCCTGACAGTGACGGTGCTGCGCCCCTCGGTGATCTTCGGCGACGGCGACCACATCACGCCGCTGTTCGCCTCGCTGCAGCGCCGCTTCCCGGTCCTGCCGCTGGCCGGCGCACACGCGAAGATGCAGCCAGTGTGGGTGGGCGACGTGGCCGCGGCGATTACCAAGGTGCTGAGCTGGCCGGCCACGCAAGCTACGCCAACGGTGATCGAATGCGCTGGGCCGGAAGTCGTCACGCTGGGTGAACTGGCCCAGCAGGCCGGCTGGGCCGCGGGCCAGGCGCGGCCGGTGTGGGCGTTGCCCGGCCCGCTGGCCACGCTGCAGGCCATGCTGATGGAACTGGCCCCCGGCGAGCCGCTGCTGAGCCGAGACAACCTGGCCAGCCTCACCGTGCCCAACGTGGCGAGTGCAAACACGCCCGGCCTGGCCTCGCTGGGCATCGTGCCGCAGCCCATGTCAGCCATCCTGCCCGCCACCCTGGGTGCCGGCCAGCGCTGCGCCCGGCTGGACGGCTTTCGCGCCCGCCACCGCTGAAACAGGACGGCCCTCGCATGAAAGCCTACGTGGTGGGCGGCGCGGTGCGCGACGCGCTGCTGCAGCGTCCGGTCAACGACCGTGACTGGGTCGTCGTCGGCGCGACGCCGGCCGAAATGATCGCCGCCGGCTACACGCCCGTCGGCGCGGATTTCCCGGTCTTCCTGCACCCGCAAACGCACGAGGAATACGCGCTGGCCCGCACCGAGCGCAAGACCGCGCCGGGCTACAAGGGCTTTGTGTTCCACACCTCGCCCGAGGTCACGCTGGCCGAGGATCTGGCCCGGCGCGACCTGACGATCAACGCGATGGCGCGCGACGACGACGGCGCATTGGTCGACCCCTTCAACGGCCAGCGCGACCTGCAGCAGCGCGTGCTGCGCCACGTCGGCGAAGCCTTTGCCGAAGACCCCGTGCGCATCCTGCGCCTGGCCCGCTTCGCAGCCCGTTTCGACGACTTCACGGTCGCCCCCGAGACCGAGGCGCTGATGCAGCAGATGGTGACGGCCGGCGAGGTCGACGCGCTGGTGCCGGAGCGCGTGTGGCAGGAGGTCTCGCGCGGGCTGATGGAAAGCAAGCCCAGCCGCATGTTCGAGGTGCTGCGGCGCTGCGGCGCACTGGCCCGGCTGATGCCCGAGCTGGACCGGCTCTGGGGCGTGCCGCAGCCGCCTGCGCACCACCCCGAAGTGGACACCGGCGTTCACGTGATGCTGGTGCTGGACATGGCCGCGCAGATGGCCGCGCCGCTCACAGTGCGCTTCGCCTGCCTCTGCCACGACCTGGGCAAGGGCACCACGCCGCCCGAAGAATGGCCGCGCCACCTGGCCCACGAAGCCCGCAGCGAAGACCTGGCACGCGAACTGGCCCTGCGCCTGAAAGCGCCCACCGAGTGCAGCGAACTTGCCCAGCTGGTCGCCCGCGAACACACCAACATCCACCGCGCCACCGAATTCAACGCCCGCGCGCTGATGCGCCTGATCGAACGCAGCGACGCCTTCCGCCGTCCGCAACGCTTCAAGGAAGCGCTGCAAGCCTGCGAAGCCGACGCCCGCGGCCGCACCGGTTTCCAGGACCGGCCCTACCCCAGCGGCCCGCGACTGCTCAAGGCCGTCGATGCCGCAATGGCCCTGCCCACAAAGCCGATCGCCAGCGGTGCGATGGCCAAGGGCGCCCAGGGCCCAGCAGTTGCGGAGGCCATCCGCCTTGCGCGACTGCAAGCGGTGGCGCAAGCGTTAGATGAACATCTCGACGAAGGTTGACAGCTCGGTTGCGAACTCGCGTCAATCGCAAATGGCTGCAGGCTACGCATTGCCTCTCTTGAACCAGCGAAGGCTGCTCGGGAAGAGGAACAACACCGCCGCCAGTCCGAACACAACGCCTTGTCCAACGTAGATTGCCCGAAGCACCCCTGGGGGACTGGTCTCGTAGTACTGCATGCCCGCAACTGCCGTGAAGCCGAGAACGGCGAATGCCCACGGCAGTGAGCGCACCGCCTTGCGAACCAGGGCGTCAATCACCCACGCAGCGAGTGCGCCCGCCAACACAGTCAACACAAGGAGAGGCGTGCTGTGTTCTCCGTGTTTGATGTACAGGTCCGCGATGCCCATAAGTAAGCCTGCCACCCCAAGAAGTCCTGCGATTCTCGGAATCACGGGCGGTGGGCCAGGTGGCCTCCTCGGCACCTGACTCGGTTCCAGGTCGGTGACTTCTGCTTGCGGAGGTGAGTAGAGGTTCGGCTCGTTCACGGTCAGTTGCCCCCGCATTCCTTCGCAATCACCGGCGCCATGCGCGAATGCAGAGATCCAGACTTCTGCGCCTGTAGCAAGTCGTCAAAATGCGCAATGCGTGACTTCGGATCCTTGCTGACAAAGACTGCATAGGCCTTCAGCGTGCTCTCAACCCCCGCAACCTGCAACGATAGCTGGTCCCGAATGCCTGGATTCTGTATTTGGTACGCAAGGTTTCCGAACATCTGCTGGGCAAGCAGCACGGCACTGTTCGGAGGAGACTGACTTGGAACCGGTCCGAGAATTTCGCAAACCGTGATGCTGAAGTCTTTTGTCTCTTCTAGCCACTGCATCAGCCACTTTCGACTCTGTGCTGCCTCGACTCCGAGCGGATTCTTCTCCAGCGTGGCGACAAGTCTTACAACGCGCTCAGAATCTTTCTCTGGGCTTGAAGGGTCAGCGGCCAAAGCCAAGCCACTTGCCAGAATGAGCGAGATCAGTGAGACAAGGTTGCGCATGATTTGTTGGTGTGGCGGCGTGGCTTCTTGAGCAATTCCAGGGACGACGGCTTTGCTCTGGAGGCCGCATGGATGCAGAACCCGCCGTCACAACACCATCATCACACCCGACGCCACCAGGCTGAGCAGGATGCAACTCGCAAACGGCAGGAAAATTTGCCGGCCGAAGACGCGAAAGCGGACGTCGCCGGGCAGGCGGCCAAGGCCGAGTTTCTGCAGCCAGTCGCCGGCGCGGTTGAAGATCAGGCAGATCAGCAGCAGGACAATCAGCCAGCGCATGGGGTTCCCTGGCTCATAGCCGGTGCATGCGGTCGCCGTGGGCGAAGCCCAGCGGGTTGAACTGCAGGCCGGCGGTGGCGAAGGCGATGACCTTGAACAGCTCGCCCATCTCGTGTTCGGTGACCAGCTTCTGGCCCATGGCACGTTCGCGCAGCTCGGCGCCGGCCATCATCTCGGCGATGCCGCAGTTGAAGAGGAAATGCGCCTGGCTGGTGTAGCCGATCACGTCCAGTCCGGCTTGCTGGCCGGCCAGCGCGATGCCTGTGAAGTTGACGTGCGCGGTCAGGTCCTTCTCGCCCGGGTCGCCCAGCGGGTCGTGGTCGACCTGGTGCAGGCGGTGGGCGATGAGCGTGCCCTGGTGGCGCTGCAGGTGGTAGTACTCGGCCTCGGGGAAGCCGTAGTCCAGGAAAAACGCCGCGCCGCGCTGCAGGTGCTCGGCCAGGCTGCGCATGAAGGCCTCGGCCTGCGGGTGGATTTCGGTGACCATGCCGGGCAGCACGGCGCCGCCTTCCACGTCGATGAAAGGGATCGTCAGCTCGCTGGGCCGGTCGGCGAACAGGAGCTGGCCGGCTGCGCCCAGCGCCACGCCGCGCTCGTGCCAGCCACCTTCGGGCTGGCGCACCAGCAATTGCACCGGCATCGCGTCCAGCACCTCGTTGCCGACCACCACGCCTTGCATCGCGGCCGGCCATTCGCTGGCCCATGAGACCCGCTCGCCAAAGCGGGCGAGGCGCAGGGCCTGACGCTCGCGCAGCGTGCCGCTGAGGTCGATGATGGTGTAGCGCGTCAGCGGCTGGTCCAGCGCGTCCAGCGCGCTGATCAACTGCTCGGCCAGCGCGCCGGAGCCGGCGCCGAATTCGAAGACTTCCGTCGTGCCGCTCTCGCGCAAGGCCTGCGCGACCTGCACGGCCAGCGCTCGGCCGAACAGCGGCGTCAACTCCGGGGCGGTGACAAAGTCGCTGCCGCTTTGCGGCATCAGGCCGAACTTGCGGCTGCTGTTGGCGTAATAGCCCAGGCCGGGCTGGTACAAGGCCATGGCCATGTAGCGGTCAAACGGCAGCCAGCCGCCATTGGCCGCGATGGCCTGGGCGATCAGCGTCAGCAAGTCGGCAGACGCCGTGCCGGGCAAGGCCTCACCCGGCCGCTGTGCTGGCGGCACCGATACACTGTCGGGTTGGCTTTTTCGCATCGCGAGATTGTAGGTTCCATGGCTTCGCCCTCCTCCCTTGCTGCCTCACTGCCCGCTGGCGTGCGCCCGGTTTCGCTGGTCACCGGCGGCGCGCGGCGCATTGGCCGCGAGATCGCGCTGCACCTGGCGCGCCACGGACACGACCTGGCGCTGCACTGTCGGCAGTGGGGTGACGAGGCCGAGGTGACTGCAGCCGAACTGCGGGCGCTGGGTGCGCAGGTGACCGTGCTGCAGGCCGAGCTGGCGGACGAGGCCGAATGCAGGGCGCTGGTGCCGGACGCGGTGGCCCGCCTGGGCCGGCTGGACGCGGTGGTCAACAACGCTTCGCTGTTCGAATACGACGATGCCACCACGGCCAGTACCGCGCTGATGGCAAGCCACTGGGCCGCGAACACCGCCGCGCCGGTGCTGGACATGACCCGGCTGCGCGGCGGCCTGGGCCTGCAGATGACGCCG
>NZ_VIDT01000333.1 GCF_006519715.1 Ideonella azotifigens | reverse complement strand
GGGCGGACAGCGCGCTGGCGGCGAAGGCCGCCGCATCGGCCGCGTCGAACGGAAAGCCGGGCAGGAACACGTCCCCGGAGACGACCCAGAAGGGCTCGTTGCCCTGCGGCGCCAGCAGCGGCAAGGCCTTGGCAATGCCGCCGGCGGTCTCCAGCGCGCCGCCGTGGTCACGGCCTTCCATCGAATAGTGCAGCCTGAGGCCCCAGCGGCTGCCGTCGCCCAGGGCGGCCGGGAACTGGTCCTCCAGCCAGGCGGTGTTGATGGCCACCTCGCGCACGCCGGCCGCGGCCAGCGCTGCCAGGTGCCATTCGATCAGCGGCTTGCCGCGCACCAGCAGCAGCGGCTTGGGGGTGGCATCGGTCAGGGGCCGCATGCGTTCACCTCGGCCGGCGGCGAGGATCAGGGCGCGGGGCGCGCTTGCCGTCGAACTCACTGCAGCACCACGAGCACCGCGCTGCCCGGCCCGATGCCGGCCTTGACGGTGCAGTCGCTGACCTCGGGTGCCTTCACCGCGCCGCCGCCTTCACCACCGGTCCGCCAGACCTGCGTCTGCGCGATCTTGCCGCAGTGGCCGCTGCCGCCCTGCAGGCGGGCATTGAGCTGGTGGGGTTCGTCGCTGCTGTTGCTGATCATCAGGTAGCTGTTTTGCGGGGTCTGGAATGCGGTGGCCACCAGGCCGGCGGGCATTCGGCCTTGCACCGCGGCGATCTTCGCCCCTGCCGGCAGCGGCGCGACGATGGTCTGCAGCGCCTGCGCCACCGGCCGGCGCTGGCCGTCTTCGCTGAGCAGGCCGTGGCCTTGCGTGCCCCAGTTGAAGTCCTTCAGCTGCCAGTAGATCAGCGCGCTGGCGCCATTGTTCAGCAGCAGCCCGGCCTGCGCGATGGCGCTCAGGCCGTAGGCCGGCTCGGTGACCGCGAAGCTGCGCGCGCCGACCTTGGCCTTGCCGTCCTGCGCGCCGAATTCGGTGATGACGATGGGCCCGAAATGGCCGCGGCCCAGGAAGCTGGCCATGCCGGGCTGGCGCGGGTCGCTGAGCAACTCGGGGTTCTCGTAGACGTGGGCCGAGATGTAGCCCAGGTCGTCGGTCGCCTTGGCCTGCTGCAGCGCGCCGATGTAGTGGTCGAACTGCTTCAGGTTCACGCCCGGCCCGGCGATCTTGACCTCGCCCAGGCCGTTCTGCTGCATCGCGGCCCTGGCCGCCTGCACCAGGCGTGCATAGTCCTCGCGGGTGTAGAGCGTGCTCCAGGCGCCGTGCGGTTCGTTGGTCAGCTCCACCGCGTCGGCCGTGATGCCCAGGCCGCGCAGGTAGACCATTTGCGCGGTGACCAGGTTGGCGTAGTCCGCCACCCGCGCCGGGTCCGCAAAGGTCGAGCGGTCCTTGGAGCCGCTCTTGCGCTGTGTGTCGTAACGGGCCCAGGGCTCGGGCATGCGCCAGAAGATCAGGTGGATCTGGATGCCCAGCTGCTTCATCTGCTCGCCGAAACGCGTCAGTCGCTGGCGCTGCTGTTCGCTGTCGTTGGCCTTGATCAGCGTCAGCGCATCCTGCACCGACATGCCGGGGCGCAGCTGATTCAGCAGGATCTTCGGTGCCAGGCCCACCCGCACGTAGCGCGCATGCAGGTCGCGCAGCATCTGCGTGCTTTGCTCGGGCTTGTTGTCGTTCAGCCAGACCTGCGCGCCAAAGCCGAGGTAGGGGTGGGACTGGCCGAAGTCGAAGCTGGCCTCGGCCTGGGCGGCCAGGGCCGCGCTGCCTTGCACGGCGAACAGGCCGCTCAAGGCCAGCGGCAGCAGCTGGCGGAAGGCGGTACGGGGCGAAAGCGTCATGGCAACTCCTGAAGCGCAATTGGGAAGCCGGCGCCTGACTGCTGCGCCACCATCCGCCAGTCTAGGCGGCCAACAGGCCCGCGCGTGTCGGACGACGGCGCACTTGCGCCTTGTGCGTCAGCGGGCGTCGCCTCGGTGCAGGCGTTGCAGCGCCTGCTGCGCCGGCTGGAACACCACGATCAACGCCGCCATCAAGGCCTCGGCGCGGGCGCTGTTGTCCTGCCCGAGGTTGCAGACGTAGACGTCCAGCGTCACCGCGCCGAGTTCGGGCCAGGTGTGCACCGCGAGGTGGGATTCGGCCAGCAGCACCACGCCGGTGACACCAGGCGGTGCCGTGCTTTCCGGCAGTGGCGTGAAGCGGTGGAACAGCTCGCCGACCGGCTGCAGACCGGCCGCCAGCACCGCGGCGCGGCAATGCGCGCGCAGGGTGTCGGGATCGGTCATCGCGGCTGCGCTGGCGGGGCAGCCGCGCAGGTCGGCGGTCAGGTGCAGGCCGTGCATGGGGTCGGGATTATCCGGCCCCGCTAAAATCCACCGCTGCACGGCTCGGCGCTCCCGACAGATCCGGGAGTCCAGCGCGTCGTTTACAGGCCCATCAGCGCGCTCACCAAGGCGCCAGGCGGCCCGCCGCTGATACCGGCGCTCCTCGCATTTTCCCGGCCCTTCCCCCGACACGGACCCAGCATGCCCCTCGACACCTCCCCCGTCAGCGCCCGTACCGAGCACCCCCAGATGGCCAACGCGATCCGCGCGCTGGCGATGGACGCGGTGCAGCAGGCCAATTCCGGCCACCCCGGCGCGCCGATGGGCATGGCCGAGATGGCCCAGGCCCTGTGGGGCCGCCACCTGAAGCACAACCCGAAGGCGCCGAAGTGGGCCGACCGCGACCGCTTCGTGCTGTCCAACGGCCACGGCTCGATGCTGCTGTACGCGCTGCTGAACCTGACCGGCTACGCGCTGTCCATCGAAGAGCTGAAGAACTTCCGCCAGCTGCACAGCCTGACCCCGGGCCACCCGGAAGTCGACGTGACGCCAGGCGTGGAAACCACCACCGGCCCGCTGGGCCAGGGCATCACCAACGCGGTGGGCATGGCGCTGGCCGAGAAGCTGCTGGCGGCCGAGTTCAACAAGGACGAGCTGAAAATCGTCGACCACCACACCTATGTCTTCATGGGTGATGGCTGCCTGATGGAAGGCATCAGCCATGAAGCCGTGGCCTTGGCCGGCGCCTGGAAGCTGAACAAGCTGGTCGCGCTGTACGACGACAACGGCATCTCGATCGACGGCCCGGTCGCGCCCTGGTTCATCGACAACACCGCCCAGCGCTTCAAGGCCTGCGGCTGGAACGTCGTCGGCCCGGTGGACGGCCATGACGTCGGCGCGGTCGACAAGGCGATTGCCACTGCCAAGGCCAGCAGCGACAAGCCCACGCTGGTCATCTGCAAGACCGCCATCGGCAAGGGCTCGCCCAACCGCGCCGGCACCGCCAAGGCCCACGGCGAACCGCTGGGCGGCGACGAGATCAAGCTGACCCGCGAAGCGCTGGGTTGGCCCCACGAGCCCTTCAGCGTGCCCGAAGACGTGCGCGCCGCCTGGGACGCCACCGAAACCGGTGCTGCTGCCAACGCCGTCTGGGATGCGCGTTTCGCGGCCTACGCCACCGCCTACCCCGAAGCCGCGGCAGAGTTCACCCGCCGCATGGCCGGCGAGCTGCCGGAGAACTTCGCCGAGACCGCGGTCGACGCCGTCGCCTCCGCCCACGACAAGGCCGAAACCGTGGCCAGCCGCAAGGCCAGCCAGATCGCGCTGGAATTCTTCACCGCCGCATTGCCTGAACTGCTGGGCGGCTCGGCCGACCTGACCGGCTCCAACCTCACCAACACCAAGAGCACGCCCGCGCTGCGCTTTGGCAAGGACGGCCAGCCGGCGCGCAACGAAGCCGGCCAGCTGGGCCGCCACATCAACTACGGCGTGCGTGAGTTCGGCATGGCCGCGATCATGAACGGCGTGGCGCTGCACGGTGGCTACATCCCCTACGGCGGCACCTTCCTGACCTTCAGCGACTACAGCCGCAACGCCATCCGCATGGCCGCGCTGATGAAGCTGCGCGTGGTGCACGTGTTCACCCACGACTCCATCGGCCTGGGCGAAGACGGCCCGACGCATCAGTCGGTCGAACACGCCGCCAGCCTGCGCCTGATCCCCAACCTGGACGTCTGGCGCCCGGCCGACACGATGGAAACCGCCGTCGCCTGGACCATGGCGCTGGCCAACAAGCACCGCCCGAGCGCGCTGCTGCTGTCGCGCCAGAACCTGCAGTACACGCAGAAGGTCGACGCCGACGTCATCACCCAGGGCGCCTATGTGCTGTCCGAGCCGTCAGACATCGGCATGAAGAAGGCCGCCCAGGCCGTCATCATCGCCACCGGCTCCGAAGTGCAGCTGGCGATGGCCGCGCAGGCCGAGCTGGCCAAGGCCAAGATCGCGGTGCGTGTGGTCTCGATGCCGTCCACCACCGTCTTCGACCGCCAGCCCATGGCCTACAAGCTCTCGGTGCTGCCGGCCAAGCTGCCGCGCATCGCCGTCGAAGCCGGCGTGACCGACGGATGGTGGAAATACGGCTGCGCCGCGGTTGTCGGCCTGGACCGCTTCGGCGAATCCGCCCCGGCCGGCGTGCTGTTCAAGCTGTTCGGCTTCACCGCCGACAACCTTGCGCTGACGGTGCGCAAGGTGCTGGGCAAGTGACACCGGCAGCATCCCCTGCCCGAGCCGGCAGGGGTGGGCTGCCCATTGCGTTCACGTTCACTTCTTCACAACTCAGATCAAGAGGCATCTCATGACCATCAAGGTAGGTATCAACGGCTTCGGCCGCATCGGCCGCATGGTGTTCCGCGCTGCGGTGCAGAACTTCGCCAGTGACATCGAAATCGTTGCCATCAACGATCTGCTCGAACCCGACTATCTGGCCTACATGCTGAAGCACGACAGCGTGCACGGCCGCTTCAAGGGCGAGGTCGCGGTCGACGGCAACACGCTGATCGTCAACGGCAAGAAGATCCGCCTGACTGCGGTGAAGAACCCGGCCGAACTGAAGTGGGACGAGGTCGGTGCCGACGTCATCATCGAATCCACCGGCCTGTTCCTGACCAAGGAAACCGCCGAGGCACACCTGAAGGCCGGCGCGAAGAAGGTCATCCTGTCGGCACCTTCGAAGGACGACACGCCGATGTTCGTCTACGGCGTCAACGACAAGACCTACGCCGGCCAGGCCATCATCTCGAACGCCTCGTGCACGACGAACTGCCTGGCGCCGGTCGCCAAGGTGCTGAACGATAGCTTCGGCATCAAGCGCGGCCTGATGACCACGGTGCATGCCACCACCGCCACGCAGAAGACCGTGGACGGCCCGTCGAACAAGGACTGGCGCGGTGGCCGCGGCATCCTGGAAAACATCATTCCTTCCAGCACTGGCGCTGCCAAGGCCGTGGGCGTGGTGATCCCCGAGCTGAACAAGAAGCTGACCGGCATGTCCTTCCGCGTGCCGACCTCGGACGTCTCGGTGATCGACCTGACCGTCGAGCTGGTCAAGGAAGCCAGCTACGAAGACATCTGCAACGCGATGAAGGCCGCGTCGCAAGGCGCGATGAAGGGCGTGCTCGGCTACACCGAGGACAAGGTCGTCTCGACCGACTTCCGCGGCGAGCCGATGACCTCGGTCTTCGATGCCGACGCCGGCATTGCGCTGGACAAGACCTTCGTCAAGGTCGTGGCCTGGTACGACAACGAATGGGGCTACTCGAACAAGTGCCTCGAAATGGTCCGCGTGGTGGCTTGAGCACCCGGCTTCGCGAATACGCGAAGCCACCCGCCGGGCGGGTAGCGGGGCCGCTTGGGAGCGGCCCGGCGCTGGCCCCGCGGTCCGCCTTGCGTCGATGATGTCGGCTGTAAGTCAAAAAGCCCCTTGCGAGGGGTTTTTTTGTGGGCGCCGTAGACGCAATCAGCAACGAGTCGTTTACTTCGAAACGTCTAGACTTCACCCTCTTTTGCCGCGGCACGCTGCTGCCCTTTGCCGGATGACTGCCATGAACCACACGGGTTGGACGAACTGGACACACAAGGCCTGGCTG
>NZ_VIDT01000332.1 GCF_006519715.1 Ideonella azotifigens | reverse complement strand
TTCGGCCAGGGCCAGGTGGGCCAGGCCGAAGCGGCGGACCAGGTGTGCGAGCAGGCGCGGGCGCTGGCCGGCGATCAGTTCGGCGAGCATGCCGGGGTGGGTGGCAAGGCTCAGTTCACCGGGTCGATGCGCCGCAGCTCGATCCAGTTGCCGCCGTTCAGGTGCGGGCAGGTGGCGGCCAGGGCCTCGGCTTGGGCATCGCTTTCAGCCTTGAGCACGAAGGTGCCGCCGATCACGTCATGCGCTTCGGCATACGGGCCATCGGTGGCCACGGGCCGGCCGTTGACCAGCCGCAGCTGCCGGCCGCCGTCGTCGACCAGCTTCTCGCCGCCAGCCAGGTGGCCTTGCTCGGCCATCTGCTGCGCCCAGGCGGCGTACCGGGCGACGATCTCCTGCATCTCGTCGGCGCTCATGTCCGCGTAGCGGGCGGGTGTTTCGTGCAGCAGCAACAGGTATTGGTGGGTCATGCGGGCTCCAGGTCAGGTGGGGGACACACAGGCCTCGATGTGGCCTGTCCACTCTAGACGAGTGGCTGAGCTTGCAGATGACGCCGGGATCGCTGTTTTTTTAGGCCCCAGCCGGCGCCTTCAGTGCACCAGGAGCAGCAAGGCGTGCAGCAGCAGCCCGATCAGCCCGCCCACCAGCGTGCCGTTCAGGCGGATGAACTGCAGGTCGCGGCCGACGCCGAGCTCGACCTGTTCGACCAGGTGCGGCGTGTCCCAGCCCTTGATGGTCTGCGAGATGTGGTGGGTGAGCGTGAAGCGCATCGACTCGGCCATGCGGCCGGCGACGGACAGCACATGACGGTTGATCGCCTCGCGCAGCGCCGGGTCGCGGCCCAGCTCCTTGCCCAGCCGCGCCATGGCCTGCTGCAGGCGCTCGGCCATCGGTGAATCGGGGGCGGAGAGGTTGGCTTGCAGGTGGGCCTTCAGGTCGGTCCACAGGCTGCCCACGTAATCGCGCAGCGCCGGGTGCTGCAGCAGCTCGACTTTCAGGGCCTGGGCCTTGTCGCGCAACGCAGGGTCGTGCTGCAGGCGTTCGATGAAACCTTCGAACCAGGCGTGGTAACGCTGCCTGAGCGGGTGACCGGGCTCGTTCAGCACCGCAGCCATTTCGTCCAGCAGCGCGTCAGTCAGCTTCACGGCGAAGTCGTCGGCCATGGTGTCGGGGGACTTGACCCAGCCGACCACCGCCAGCATCTTGGGCCATTCGCGCCGGGCGTATTTCAGCACCATGTCCGAGACCTGCTCCTTCACCTCGGGCTGCTGCAGGTACACGCCGGCCTGCTTCAGTGCGCTGTCCAGCAGCTCGTGGTGGCGGCCGTCCTGCGTGAGCAGCTGCAGCAGGCGGCTGGCCGCGCCAGGCGCGTCCCAGCGTTCCACCAGCCGCGCCAGCTGCTTGTCGATCAGGCGGCGCACCGCGTCATCGTCCATCAGCGACAGGCCTTCGGCCACCGCCGCCTGCAGGATGCCGGTCAGCCGCTGGGTGTTGCCCGGCTCGGCCAGCCATTCGGCCAGCTTGGCGGCAGGGTCGGCCTGCTCCAGCTTCGCCAGCAGCGTGCCGGGTTCGAGGAAATGGTCGCGCACGAAGGCCGCGAGGTTGTCGGCAATGCGGTCCTTGCTCTCGGGCACGATGGCGGTGTGCGGAATCGGCAGGCCAAGCGGGTGGCGGAACAGCGCCACCACCGCGAACCAGTCGGCCATCGCACCCACAGCCGCCGCCTCGCAGAAAGCCTTGACCCAGGCCCAGCCGCCTTGCGCACCTTGCCATTCGGCCAGCACCAGGCCCGCAATCGCCAGCACCAGCATGCCAGCGGCAATGAGTTTCATGCGGCGCAGGTCAGCCCGCCGGCTGTCCAGCGCGTCGGCGGGCGGCGGGTGGGCACTTTCGCTCGACGGCATCGTCAGGTGTTCTCCAGGCCGGAGCATCGCCAGCCTCTGCTGGATTGTGAGGGCGCGATGAACATCGGCGTGTCAGCCAAGCGCGCGTTTGGGGTGCGAAAGCAGATCAGCTGGCGCCGTCCGCAGCCAGCGCGCTGGAGATGAAGCCACCATCGGTCAAGGCGCGCACCACACCACGGAGCAGCATGTTGCTGCTGAACCCGATGGTGTATTGCCGCGCGTCTGAGTAGATGGGCTGCAGCATCCCGTTGCCGACCAAGCGGCGGATCTGGTAAGTACGCTGAGCGCCCGTGAGGCCGGGCATGGCATCCGTGAGGTCGCCAGACTTCACCACCTTGCCCTTGATGGCGGCTAGCAGGATGCGCTCTTCCTGCGGTGTCACCAGCTGACGTTGGCGAGCGTGCGTCAGGGCCGGTACGAGGATTTCCGAGGTCAGGTTGTCGTAATCGGCGAGCCGGTCCACCTTGCTCAGTTCGTCCCGGATGCCCGTGAGCACGTAGGTGCACCACGCCTCCAAATCCTCGTCGCTGCCAGCGTCGGCCTTGGCGAGCATGTCGTAGTACTTTTCCCGGTCTGCACAGAACACGGCGGCCGGGTTCAACAGGCGGCCATCTTCTGCGCTGACCCGGAAACCGTACTTGATCAACAGCGCGTAGGTGAAGAGGCGTACCACCCGGCCATTGCCGTTTCCGAAGGGGTGGATCCAGGCAAACCGATGGTGGGCTAGTGCAACCTTCATCAGGTCGTACTTTTTCTGGTCCTCGCGGTTGACGAAGCCGACCAACTCTTCCATGTAGCCCGGCACCTGGATCGCGTCCGGCGGCGCATGGTCGGATTTGGCGATGCGCAACGGGCCAGTCCGGTAGGCGCCAGGTGTCGCGTCGCCTTCGCGGACCAACGCGTGCACCGCAGTGGCGTGCAGCCCGCGGATCAGATGGTTGCCAATCGGTGCGCCTGGGGTGACTGCCTGCTCGACCTGTTCCATCGCCCGCTCGATGTTCACCACTTCCTTGATGGAGTCGGCTGGTGCATCGGCCGAGGGCGCCGCCACCTTGGTCTCGATGTAGTCCGCAAGCGTCGTGTGGTTGCCCTCGATCCGTGCAGAGGCCAGGCTTTCCAGGAAATGGAAAACCTGCTTGAGCTGCTGGAAGACCGAGGGCGGCGTGGTGGCCTTGATTTCCAGCCGACGCAGGTGCTCCAGGTCCGTCAGGACATCGAGCAGTGGGGACGAAAAGCGAGGGTTGAGAAGCCTGAGCTCACGGTGAATGAACTGTGGCATGGGTGTTGAGCAAGTGGACGACGCCAGGAATTTATCTTGAATTCCTTCGGAAAATGTATTTAATGACAATGGCTTGGCGGAGTCCTCATGGGGAAAGATCTTCAGCGGGGCTTTTCAGCATGTTGAGCGGCGCTGAACATGCTTGTGAAATCTGGCCTCACATGCTGCGCCGATACTGCCCGCCCACCTCGAACAGCGCGGCGGTGATCTGGCCCAGCGAGCAGACGCGCACGGCGTCCATCAGGACTTCGAACACGTTGTGGTTGGCGATCACGGCTTGTTGCAGGCGCTGCAGCATCGCGGGGGCTTGTTCCGCGTGGCGGGTGTGGAAATCCCGCAGGCGGGTCAGCTGGCTCTGCTTTTCCTCGTCGGTGGAGCGGGCCAGTTCGATCTGCTGAGGCACCGCGTCCGCATGCGGCGAGCGGAAGGTGTTCACGCCGATGATGGGGTACTCGCCGGTGTGCTTGAGCATCTCGTAGTGCATGCTCTCTTCCTGGATCTTGCTGCGCTGGTAGCCGGTTTCCATCGCGCCCAGCACGCCGCCGCGCTCGGCAATCTTCTCGAACTCGGCCAGCACGGCTTCTTCGACCAGTTCGGTCAGCTCCTCGATGATGAATGCGCCCTGGCTGGGGTTCTCGTTCTTGGCTAGGCCCCACTCGCGGTTGATGATGAGCTGGATGGCCATTGCGCGGCGCACGCTGTCTTCGGTGGGCGTGGTGATGGCCTCGTCGAAAGCGTTGGTGTGCAGGCTGTTGCAGTTGTCGTAGACGGCGATCAGCGCCTGCAGCGTGGTGCGGATGTCGTTGAACTGGATCTCCTGCGCGTGCAGGCTGCGGCCAGAGGTTTGCACGTGGTACTTCAGCTTTTGCGAGCGTTCGTTGGCGCCGTACTTCTCTTTCATCGCCACGGCCCAGATGCGGCGCGCCACGCGGCCCAGCACGGTGTATTCCGGGTCCATGCCGTTGCTGAAGAAGAAGCTCAGGTTGGGCGCGAAGTCGTCGATGTGCATGCCACGCGCCAGGTAGGCTTCGACGAAGGTGAAGCCGTTGGAGAGCGTGAAGGCCAGCTGGCTGATCGGGTTCGCGCCGGCCTCGGCGATGTGATAGCCCGAGATGCTGACCGAGTAGAAGTTGCGCACCTGGTTTTGCACGAAGTACTGGGCCACGTCGCCCATCACCTTGAGGGAAAACTCGGTCGAGAAGATGCAGGTGTTCTGGCCCTGGTCCTCCTTCAGGATGTCGGCCTGCACCGTGCCGCGCACATTGGCCTGGGCCCAGGCGCGCAGCTTGGCCAGCTCGGCCGCATCTGGCGCGCGGCCGTGTTCGGCCTCGAACTTGGCGAACTGCTGGTCGATGGCGGTGTTCATGAACATCGCCAGGATGGTCGGCGCCGGGCCGTTGATCGTCATGCTGACGGAGGTCGTGGGGCTGCACAGGTCGAAGCCTGAATACAGCACCTTCATGTCGTCCAGCGTGGCGATGGAGACACCTGAATTGCCGACCTTGCCGTAGATGTCCGGCCGCAGGTCCGGGTCGTGGCCGTAGAGCGTGACCGAGTCGAACGCGGTGGAGAGGCGATGCGCCGGCATGCCTTCGGACACCAGCTTGAAGCGCCGGTTGGTGCGGAAGGCGTCGCCCTCGCCAGCGAACATGCGTGTCGGGTCCTCGCCTTCGCGCTTGAATGCGAAGGTGCCGGCGGTGTAGGGGTAGCGGCCGGGCACGTTGTCCAGCATCAGCCACTTGAGGATCTCGCCATGGTCCTCGTACTGCGGCAGCGCCACCTTGCGGATCTTGCTGCCGGACAGCGAGGTGGTGGTCAGCGCCGAGCGGATCTCCTTGTCGCGCACCTTGACCACCAGTTCGTCGGCCGCGTAGGCCTCGCGCAGCACGGGCCAGTCGGCGAGCAGGGCGCGGGCGTCGGCGTCCTGGCGCTGGTCCCGCTGCTGTGCGAGGTCGTCCAGCGCAGCCACCGCGTTGTTCTTTTCCGGCCGCGCTTCGGTCAGCATGCGGGCGCTCTCGCGCAGTTGCTGGATCTCGCGTGCCAGCCGGGCCTGGCTGCGGGCTCTGGCCTTGTAGCCACGCACGGTGTCGCTGATCTCGGCCAGGTAGCGCACGCGCGCGCCGGGCACGATGGGCACCTGGTGCGTGCTGTGGCGGGTGTTCACCGCGGGCAGGCGGCCGTCCTTCAGCGGCAGGCCGAGGGCAGTCAGCCGTGGCTTCAGCGCCTGGTACAGCGCGGTCACGCCGTCGTCGTTGAAGCGGCTGGCCATGGTGCCGAAGACCGGCATCTGGTCCGGCATCACATTGAAGGCTTCGCGGTTGCGCTGCACCTGCTTGGCGACGTCGCGCAGTGCGTCGGCCGCGCCCTTGCGGTCGAACTTGTTGATCGCAACGAACTCGGCGAAGTCCAGCATGTCGATCTTCTCGAGCTGGCTGGCGGCGCCGAACTCCGGCGTCATCACGTACATCGGCACGTCCACCAGCGGCACGATGGCCGCATCACCCTGGCCGATGCCGGAGGTCTCGACGATGATCAGGTCGAAGCCGGCCGCCTGGCAGGCTGACAGCACCGAGGGCAGCGCCGCGGAAACTTCCGAGCCGGTGTCGCGCGTTGCCAAACTCCGCATGTAAACCTTCGCGCCCTTGCCCCAGGGCTGGATCGCGTTCATGCGGATGCGGTCGCCCAGCAGCGCGCCACCGCTCTTGCGGCGAGACGGGTCGATGCTGATCACGGCGATCTGCAGCGCATCGTCCTGGTCCAGCCGCAGCCGGCGGATCAGCTCGTCGGTCAGGCTGCTCTTGCC
>NZ_VIDT01000331.1 GCF_006519715.1 Ideonella azotifigens | reverse complement strand
CAAGCCCACCTACCAGGGCCCGTTGTTGTTGCTGATGGGCCCCAACCGCGTGGATGCCGGCTGGTGGGACCGCACCGGCCAGGGCGACGCGGCCCACACCCGCCAGGCCAGGCGCGACTACTGGGTTGCCTGGAGCGACCGCGCCGGCCTGCTGTGGCTGTTCCAGACGCGGCAGCAAGGCGAGTTCAACTGGTTCCTCCATGGCTTCTTCTAAACCATGAGCACCCGGCAACTCCCTGCCTACGCCGAGCTGCAGTGCGCGACCAGCTTCAGCTTCCTGCGCGGCGCGAGCCAGCCCAAGGAGATGGTGGCGCGCGCCCACCAGTTGGGCTATGCGGCGCTGGCCATCACCGATGAATGCTCGGTGGCTGGCGTTGTTCGGGCGCATGAGCAGGCCAAGGAGCTCGAATTCAGGCACCTCATCATCGGCAGCCAGTTCCAGTTTGGTGGCCCTTGGCCTTTCACGCTGGTGGTGCTGGCCTGCAACCTGCGCGGCTACGGCAACCTCACCCAGTACATCACCCGGCTGCGCCGCAGCAGCCCCAAGGGCCACTACCGCGCCGTCCCGGAGGACTTGAAACGCGGCGAGCTAGCGGACTGCGTGGTGCTGGCCGCGCCGGCGCGCGACAGCACGCCCGAGCAAGGCCTGGCCATCGGCCGCTGGCTGCTGCGCCACTTCACCGGCAACTGCTGGTTCGCGGTGCACCTGCTGCGCCTGGCAGACGATGAAAGCTGGCTGCTGAAGATGCGCGAATGGTCCGCGCAGACCGAGATCCCGCTGGTGGCCGCCGGTGACGTGCACATGCACGTGCGCTCGCGCAAGCCGCTGCAGGATGTCCTCACCGCCATCCGCCTGAACACGCCGCTGACCGAGTGCGGCCTGGACCTGCAGCCCAATGCCGAGCGCCACCTGCGCTCGCGCACCCGGCTGGGCCTGAGCTGCCCGCCAGACCTTTTGGCGCAGACGCTGGTGGTGGCGGCCAAGTGCGAATTCGAACTCACCGAATTGAAGTACACCTATCCCGATGAGTTCATTCCCAAGGCCCTCACCGCGGCACAGTACCTGCGGCAACTCACCTATGAAGGCGTCGCCCGGCGGTTCCCGGAAGGACTGAAGAACGAGCACCGCAAGCTCATCGAACACGAGCTGAAGCTGATCGCCGAACTCCAGTACGAGCACTACTTCCTGACCGTGGGCGAGATCGTCGCCTTCGCCCGCAGCAAAGGCATCCTTTGCCAGGGCCGCGGCAGCGCCGCCAACAGCATGGTCTGCTTCTGCCTGGGCATCACCGAAGCCAACCCGGCCGACCTGAAGATGCTGTTCGAGCGCTTCATCAGCCGGGAGCGTGGCGAGCCGCCGGACATCGACGTGGACTTCGAGCACCAGCGCCGCGAAGAGGTCATGCAGCACCTCTACGAGAAGTACGGCCGCGACCGCGCCGCACTCACCGCCACGGTGATCAGCTACCGCCCGCGCAGCGCGCTGCGCGACGTGGGCAAGGCCGTGGGCATTCCGCTGGCCACCATCGAGAAGCTCACCAGCAACCTGCACCACTGGGACGACTGGCAAAGCGACGACGGCAGCGCCCAGGCCCAGACCCAGCGCGCCCGCCTGCAGGAAGCCGGCATCGACACCACCGATCTGGCGGTGCGCCAGTGGCTGCAGCTCAGCACCCAGGTCATGGGCTTCCCGCGCCACCTCTCGCAGCACACCGGCGGCTTCGTGCTGACCAGTGGCGCGCTCTCGCGCCTGGTGCCGATCGAAAACGCGGCCATGAAGGACCGCACCGTCGTCCAATGGGACAAGGACGACCTCGACGCGCTGGGCCTGATGAAGGTCGACGTGCTGGCCCTGGGCATGCTCAGCGCCATCCGCCGCACGCTGGACATGGTGAGCCGGCGCCTCGGCGAAACGCTGGAGATCTACAAGATCCCGCAAGGCGACCAGCCCACCTACGAGATGATCTGCAAGGCCGACACCGTCGGCGTCTTCCAGATCGAAAGCCGCGCGCAGATGAGCATGCTGCCGCGCCTGCGGCCGGAGAACTTCTACGACCTGGTGGTGGAGGTGGCGCTGGTGCGGCCGGGGCCGATCCAGGGCGGCGCGGTGCACCCGTATCTGAAGCGCCGCCAGCAGCGGCGCGAAGACTCCTCGCTGAGCTTCGAGACGCCGGGCGGCGACCTGCTGAAAGACGCGCTGCACCGCACGCTGGGCATCCCGATCTTCCAGGAGCAGTGCATGCAGATCGCCATCCTCGGCGCCGGCTTCAGCCCCGGCGAGGCCGATGGCCTGCGCCGCGCGATGGCTGCCTGGAAGCGTCATGGCGACGTCGGGAAATACAGGGACCGCCTGATCGGCGGCATGCTGGCCAAGGGCCTGCCGCTGGACTTTGCCGAAGGCGTCTTCGAGCAGATCAAGGGCTTCAGCTCCTACGGCTTCCCGGAGAGCCACGCGGTGTCGTTTGCGCTGCTGGTCTATGCCAGCAGCTGGCTCAAATGCCATTACCCGGCGGAGTTCCTGACCGGCCTGCTGAACTCCCAGCCCATGGGTTTTTATTCCGCGTCACAACTGGTGCAGGACGCGCGCCGACACGACGTGAAGGTCTTGCCTGTGGACGTGCAGCACAGCGGCTTCGAAACCCGGCTGGAGGGCGACATCCAGGCGCCTGCGGTGCGCATGGGGCTGCACCGCGTCGGGGGCCTGCCGGAAGAGGTGGCGCTCCGCATCGAGCAATCCCGCCTGCAGGACGGCCCGTTCACCAGCACCGGCGACCTCGCGCGCCGCGCCGCGCTCGAGCAGGGCGAACTGCGCCTGCTGGCTGGTGCCGACGCGCTCGCCTCGCTCGCCGGCCATCGCCGCCAGCAGGTCTGGGACGCTGCCGCGCTGCGCCGCCCACCGGCCCTGCTGCAGCCCGCACCCGTCGAAGAAGAAAAGCTGGAATTGCCCGCTGCGCCGGAGGGCGAAGACATCGTCTTCGACTACGCCAGCACCGGCCTCACGCTGCGCCGTCACCCACTGGAACTGCTGCGCCCCCAGCTCAACAAGCGCCGCCTGCTGACCGCCGAAATGCTGAGCCACAAGGTCGACGGCGACGCAGTGCGCTACGCCGGCATCGTCACCACCCGCCAGCAGCCGCCCACCGCCCACGGCACCATCTTCGTCTCCCTGGAAGACGAAACCGGCGTCGTGCAGGCCATCTGCTGGCAACGCCAACGGGAACGCTTCCGCATCCCGCTGCTGCGCGCCCGCCTGCTGATGCTCTATGGCCACTGGCAGCGCGAGGGCGATGTCTGCAACCTGATCATTGCCTACGCCGAGGACCTGAGCCCGATGCTGGGGAGGCTGGCGGAGAGCACGGTAAGCCGGGATTTCAGGTAGGGGTGTTTGTGAACGACCCTGAGCGGACATTCACAACGGCGAATCACCGTACGACTGGGAGACCAGGACGACCCGAATGAGTACATCGACTCGTTGACGATTCGAACAATTCCACTCGCGCTCTCAACGGCGCCAGTGGGTGTGAACGATGAAAAGCAGGTCACCTTCGTATTCAACTGCACAACCCACGCTTGATTCTCAAGAGATTCCTCGCCGGTATCGCCAGTCCTGCAAACGGGAGCTCTCAGCAAATTCCCACGAAGGAATCCTTCGACTTCAGTCCAGTTCTTGCCCCTCACCGAGCCCGGCGGTGAGGCTGCGCAGCGCCGCCTCGTCCAGCGTCTCGCGTTCGAGCAGTTGTTGCGCACCTCGCTCAAGCAGGTCGCGGTGGGTGGTCAGCAGCTGCGCCGCCTGCGTGAGACCGGCGCCGACGAGCTGTGCCACCGCTGCGTCGATGCGGCGCAGCGTGTCCTCCGAAAGCGTCCGGCCGTTGCCTGGCCAAGCCATGGCCTCGCCTGCCGGCGCGCGTGGCGCTTCGTAGGCCACCGGGCCGAGGCCTTCGTCCATGCCGTAGCGGGTGACCATCTCGCGCGCGATGTCGGTCGCCTTTGCGAGATCGTCCGCGGCGCCGGTGGAGATCTCGCCGAGCGCCAGCATCTCGGCCGCGCGGCCGCCGAGCAGCACGGCGATCTTGCGTTCGAGTTCGCCGCGTGTCATCAGGTAGCGGTCCTCGGTGGGGCGCTGGATCGTATAGCCGAGCGCGCCGATGCCGCGCGGGATGATCGAGACCTTGTGCACCGCGTCCGAGCCCGGCTGTGAGAGCGCGACCAGCGCATGGCCCATCTCGTGGTAAGCGACGGCGCGGCGTTCGTGCAGGTTCAGCACGCGGCTCTTGCGCTCAAGCCCGGCGACGATGCGCTCGACCGCGACGGTGAAGTCCGCCAGCGTCACCTCGTCGGCATGGCGACGCGTCGCGGCGAGTGCCGCCTCATTGACCAGGTTGGCCAGGTCCGCGCCGCTGAAGCCGGGCGTGATGGCGGCCACCTCGTCGAGCTTCGTGCCGGCGGCCAGCCGCACCTTGCGCACATGCACCTGCAGAATCTGCAAACGGCCGATCTTGTCGGGCCGGTCCACGAGCACCTGGCGGTCGAAGCGGCCGGCGCGCAGCAGCGCGGTGTCGAGGATCTCGGGCCGGTTCGTCGCGGCCAGGATGATCAGGCCTGCCGAGGTGTCGAAGCCATCCATCTCGACGAGCAACTGGTTCAGCGTCTGCTCCTTCTCGTCGTGGCCGCCCAGTCCCGGGAAGGCGCCGCGCGCGCGGCCGAGCGCATCGAGCTCGTCGATGAAGATGATCGCGGGCGCCTTCGAGCGTGCCTGCTCGAACAGGTCGCGCACACGCGCTGCGCCGACGCCAACGAACATCTCCACGAACTCGCTGCCCGAGATCGAGAAGAAGGGCACGCCGGCCTCGCCGGCCACCGCCTTGGCCAGCAGCGTCTTGCCGGTGCCGGGCGGGCCAACGAGCAGCACACCCTTGGGGATGTGCGCGCCGAGCCGGCTGTGCTCCTGCGGCTGCTTCAGGAAGTCAACCACCTCCTTGAGCTCCTCCTTGGCCTCGTCGACGCCGGCAACGTCGGCAAAGCTGACCCCGGTGTGGTTCTCGACGTAGACCTTGGCGCGGCTCTTGCCGATCGCCATGAAGCCGCCCATGCCCTGCTTGTCGGTGAAGCGGCGGATCACGAAGAACCACAGGCCGAAGAAGATCAGCGCGGGCAGGATCCAGGACAGCAGGTCGCGCAGCCACGGGCTCTCAATCACGCGCTTGTAGGGCACGCCATACTTCTCCAGCCGGGCGGCGAGCTCGGGCTCGACGCGCGTGGCAACGAGCAGCGTCTTGCCTGCTTCGGGCGACTTGAGCGTGCCGATGAGGGTGCTGTCGGAGATCGTGATCTCGGTGATGCGGCCATCGGCCAGCGCCTTTTCAAACGCGCTGTACGGCACGGCCTCGATCTGCGTGGCGCTCTGCCAGAAGCTCTGCGCGAGCATCAGCACCAGCAGCGCAACAATCCAGTAGCCGACGTTCCAGGTCTGGCGTTTGTCCATGGGCATGTGTTCAGGCCTCAATGCCGGCGCGGCGCAACGCCGCGCGCAGGCGCTTGATCTCGTCCGTCAGGTCCAGCATCACCGCGACGCTGTCCAGGTTGGCCTCGAAGTCGCGCTGCAGGCGGCGAATGCGCCGCACGCGGGCGAGTTCCTCGCCACCGAAGCGCCACACGGGCTGTTCGACCGCCGGGCGCAGCAGGCCCGCATCGATGAACTCCCTGATCTCGTCGGCGGCCGTGCCGCAGGCTTGCGCGAACATCTCAAGATCGAGCGCATGCTCGTCGCTCAGGCAAACCCCGATCAACATGGTTTCGCTGTGCATGGGCCAGCCTCCAGTTCATTCACCAAGGTGGCCGCGCGGGTCGAAGGCGAGGTCTTGCGCCATCTGCCGGTACAGCGCCCGCGCCTTGTCTGTGTCGGCCGGCGGCAGCGCGACTTCGAGCGTGACGTAGAAGTCTCCTGGCGGCGAGTTCGGCCCGCTGCCCGGAATGCCGCGTCCGCGCAGGCGCAGCTT
>NZ_VIDT01000330.1 GCF_006519715.1 Ideonella azotifigens | reverse complement strand
CCGCGAGATCCCGGCCGACCCGGCCTGCGAGGCCTACGTCATCGTGCTGCAGCTGGGCTGGTGGACGCGGCTGCGCAACCAGGGCGGCCTGGCAGTGCAGGCACTGGCACGGCAGGAATGGCCGATGCCGCTGCACCTGTGCCTGGGCCACCGCTTCCGCGCTTACCAGCGCGCTGCGATGAAGATCGGCACGCGGCTGCGCTGAACTTCACGCTGGCGTGCGCCGATGCACGTCTTCGGCAAGCAACCCGCCAACGCCGGCAGGGATTTGCATCGCGCGTAAGCTCATCGGGATGATGAGCTCGCCCTTCTTTTCCAAGGCCTGGCGTGGCCTTGCCGCCGCCGCCGCGGTGGCCAGTCTCGGTGCCTGTGCGATCTTCTCTCCGCCGAAGTTCGAACCCGGCGCCAGCCCCGCCGCCGTGACGCAGCAGCTCGGCCAGCCCACCGGCGACTACCCGCAACCGGGCGGCGGCCACACGCTGGAATTCGCCAGCGGACCGTTCGGCCGCTTCACCTACCTCGTGCGCTTCGATGGCGACGACAAGCTGGTGAGCGGCGAGCAGGTGCTGACCGAGCGCAACTTCAACGCCATCAGGGCCGGCATGACGGCCGACGAAGTGCGCCTCGCGATCGGCCGGCCCGGCACCACCTTCGGCGTGCACTACCCGAAGGAAATCGTCTGGGCCTACCGCTACGACTCGCCGTTCTGCCAGCGCTTCATGGTCGGCATGGGCTTTGACGACAAGGTCATCGACACAGCCTACGGCCCGGACCCGGCCTGCGACAACGACCGGCCATTCTTTGCGCGCTGAGGACGCTCAGCCCAGGCCTTGCGCCTGGAAGAACTCGGCCAGCTTGGTGTCCAGCGAAAACGCCACGTTGAAACGCATCCACGGCGTGGGGCCGAGGTCGGCCGAGAACAGGTGGCCGGGGCCGAGCATGATGTCGTGCTCGGCCGCCTTGTTGGACAGCGCCACCGGGTCGCTGACCAAAGGGTGCCGAGCCCACAGGAACATGCCCGCCTTGGGCTCGGCAAACAGCTCGAAGCCCAGGCCCGAGAGCCGCTGGCCGACCTGCTGGTGAGCATCGGCCAGCCGCTCGCGCAGGCCTTTGAGGTGCTTGCGCCAGCGGCCTTCGATCAGCACGCCCAGCGCCAGCCGTTCGCCGAATTCGGCGCTGGTCAGCCCGGCGATCATCTTCAGCTGCGCAAGGTCTTCCACCATGTCCGGGTGCGCCACCAGGTAGCCCACGCGGATGTTGGGCGAGATGGTCTTGGAGTAGCTGCCGACCGTGATGACGCGGCTGAGTTGATCGAGGCTGGCCAGCGATGGCCGCGGGTTCGGGTCCAGGTCGACGTAGATGTCGTTCTCGACGATGGTCAGGTCGTGCTTCTCGGCCAGCTGCAGCACGCGGTGCAGGTGCGCCAGCTGGGCCACCGAGCCGGTGGGGCTCTGCAGCCGCGGCTGGGTGAAGAACACCTTGGGCTGGTGCGCCACGATCAAGCGCTCCAGCGCAGGCAGGTCGTAGCCCTGCGGTGTGCGCGGCACGCCCACCAGCGTCGCGCCCTGGAAGCGCAGGCTGAACAGCAGGTTGGCATAGCCGGGGTCGTCAACCAGCACCGTGTCGCCCGCGCGCACCAGGCGGCGCACCGCCAGGTCCAGCGCCTGGCTGGAGCCTTGCGTGAGCAGCACCTGGCTGGGGTGCACCTGCACTTCCTGCTCGGCAAAGGCCTCGGCAATGAACTGGCGCAGCGGCGGGTAACCTTTGGGATCGCCGTAACCGCCGAGGTCCGCGTCTTCGCTGGCCAGGCCGCGCAGCGCGCGGCGCAGGCCGTCTTCGGCCAGCCAGTCGCCCGGCAGCCAGCCACAGCCGGCCTTGATGGACAGGTGGCGGTGCTCGAAGATCTTGCGCATGTACCACATGGCATCGAAACCCTGGCCCGCCGCGACCTGGGTCTGTGCCGGACCGTCGGCCTGCGCCCGCCGCCGCACGAAGAAGCCCGAGTGCGGGCGCGAGACCAGCCAGCCCTGCGCCACCAGCCGGTCGTAAGCCTCGACCACGGTGAACACGCTGACCTGGTGCGCATGCGCGAACTGGCGAATGGACGGCACCTTGGCGCCGGCACGCAAGCCACCCTGCTCGATCTGCGAGCGCAGGCCCTCGACGATCTGGGCCACCAGCGAAATGCTGGACTGGGGCTGAAGCTGGAGCATGGAGGAAGGCCGACGCGGCGCGCTGTACAGGTCTTGCGGCCTGCACAGTGCACCGCACAAGACCTCGCGCTGTACATGGTAACGCCCGTGTCATGAGGCCTAAAGTCGGCGCCTCACCTGCAAACCAGGACAGGAAGGCAAAGACCATGAAACACGAAGCTCCGAACAATGCGATGCTGATGGCGCGCCGCCGCGCTGCGCTGCCCACCGGGCTGGGCCAGACCTACGAGGTCTTTGCCGAGCGCGCGCTGAACGCCGAAGTCTGGGACGTGGAAGGCAAGCGGTACATCGACTTCGGCGGTGGCATCGCGGTGCTGAACACCGGCCACAACCACCCGAAGATCGTGGCCGCCGTGAAGGCGCAGCTGGACAAGGTGCACCACACCTGCTTCCAGGTGCTGGCCTACGAGCCCTACGTCGAACTGGCCGAGCGCCTGATCGAAAAGACCCCGGGCGACTTCGCCAAGAAGGCCTACTTCCTGTCGACCGGCGCCGAGGCGGTCGAAAACGCCGTGAAGATCGCCCGCGCCGCCACCGGCCGCCAGGCCGTGATCGCCTTTGGCGGCGGCTTCCATGGCCGCACGCTGCTGGGCATGGCGCTCACCGGCAAGGTCGCGCCGTACAAGGCCGGCTTCGGCCCCTTCCCGGCCGAGATCTACCACGCCGAGTACCCGAACCCGCTGCACGGCATCGGCACCGCCGAGGCGCTGCGTTCTGTCGAACACATCTTCAAATACGACGTGGAAGCGGCCCGCGTTGCCGCCATCATCATCGAGCCGGTGCAGGGCGAAGGCGGCTTCTACGTCGCCCCCAAGGACTTCGTGCAGGCGCTGCGCAAACTCTGCGACCAGCACGGCATCGTGCTGATCGCCGACGAAGTGCAGACCGGCGCCGGCCGCACCGGCACCTGGCTGGCCAGCGAGCAATGGGGCGTGGCGGCGGACATCGTGACCATGGCCAAGTCCATGGCCGGCGGCTTCCCGCTCTCGGCCGTGATCGGCCGTGCGGACCTGATGGACAAGCCGCTGCCCGGCGGCCTGGGCGGCACTTATGCCGGCAACCCGCTGGCCTGCGCCGCGGCGCTGGCGGTGCTGGACGTGTTCGAGGAAGAGCAGCTGCTGGCCCGCTCGGTGGCCGTGGGCGAAAAGCTCACCGCCGGCCTGAAGGCGCTGGCCACCAAGCACAAGCAGATCCAGGACGTGCGCGGCCTGGGCGCGATGGTGGCGGTCGAGCTGTTCAAGGACGGCGACATCGAAAAGCCTGACGCGGATCTCACCAAGCGCGTCTGCGCCGAAGCCATCAAGCGCGGCCTGGTGCTGCTGTCCTGCGGCGTGTATGCCAACGTGATCCGCATCCTGGTGCCGCTGACCGCCAGCGATGCGCTGCTGGATGAAGGCCTGGCCGTCCTGGGCGAGGCCTTCAGCGCCGCCGTCCAGCAAGGCTGAGACCGATGAACACCATGCCGCATGAGGCAACGCAGGGCCGCTCCCAAGTTGACTCATCCCCCTCGGGGGGCCTGACGCGCAGCGACAGGTCTGGGGGCCCACTTGTTCGGTTTGCAGGTGTGCAGAAGACCTACGACGGGCTCAGCCTGGTTGTGCGCTCGCTGGACCTGGACATCCAGCGCGGCGAGTTCCTGTCGCTGCTGGGCCCGTCGGGTTCCGGCAAGACAACCACGCTGATGATGCTCGCGGGCTTCGAGTCGCCCACCGCAGGCGAGATCCTGCTGGACGGCTCGCCGATCACGCGCACGCCGCCGCACAAGCGCAACTTCGGCATGGTGTTCCAGAACTACGCGCTGTTCCCGCACCTCTCGGTGGCCGACAACGTGGCCTACCCGCTCACGGTGCGCAAGGTGCCCAAGGGCGACATCGCCACCCGCGTGGCCAAGGCGCTGGACATGGTGCAGCTGGTCGGCAAGGGCGAGCGCCTGCCCGGCCAGCTCTCCGGCGGCCAGCAGCAGCGCGTGGCCCTGGCCCGCGCCCTGGTGTTCGAGCCGCAGCTGGTGCTAATGGACGAGCCGCTGGGCGCGCTGGACAAGCAGCTGCGCGAGCACATGCAGATCGAGCTGAAGGAACTGCACCGCAAGCTCGGCGTGACCTTCGTCTACGTCACCCACGACCAGGGCGAAGCGCTGACCATGAGCGACCGCGTGGCCGTTTTTAACGACGGGCTGATCCAGCAGATCGCCCCGGTCGAGCAGCTCTACGAAACCCCGGTGAACCGCTTCGTGGCCGGCTTCGTGGGCGACAGCACGCTGCTGACCGGCACTGTGGGCCAGGCCGACGGCGACAGCTGCGAGCTGGTGCTGCCCACCGGCGAGCGGCTCACGGGCCTGAACATCAACCGTGCGCTGCCCGGTACCCAGGTGCTGGCCTCCGTGCGGCCCGAGCGCATCGAGCCCTGCCTGGTCAAACCCGAGGCGCTGGGCAATGCGGTGCAGGCCGCCGTGACCGACATCATCTATTTCGGCGACCACCTGCGGCTGCGCTGCGCCGTCAACGGCCAGGCGCCGGCCACCGTCAAGCTGCCGCTCGCAGGCGGGCTGCAGCCGGTCGTGGGCCAGGCGGTGTGGCTGCACATTCCGCAGCCCTACCTGCGCATCTATCACTGAACCCGGATCCAAAGGCCCGACCGAGGCCCGCACATCAAGAGGCCCTGCAGCGCAAGCTGACGGTGGCCCGTGACTTCTCTCGCTGCACGACACGTCCCTCCCTCAAGCCCTTTCAGGAGTTATTGCGATGAAGAAGACGTCCATGGCCTTTGCGGCCGCGGCGATGCTGGCCGCGCTGCCAGCGCTGGCCCAGAGCCAGTTGACGGTGGTGAACTTCGGCGGCGCCAATGGCGCGGCACAGAAGAAGGCGTATGTGGAGCCGTTCGAGAAGAGCAGCGGCGCCAAGCTGGTGATCGTGGAATACAACGGCGAGCAGGCCAAGATCAAGGCCATGGTCGAGACCGGCAAGATCAGCTGGGACGTGGTGGAGGTCGAAAGCCCGGACGTGGCGCGCGGCTGCGATGAAGGCCTGTTCGAGAAGATGGACTGGAGCAAGGTCGGCAACAAGGCCGACTTCCAGCCGGCTGCCGTGACCGAATGCGGCGTGGGCGCGTTCGTGTGGTCCACCGTGATGGCCTACAACGGCGACAAGCTCAAGGACGGCCCCAAGACCTGGGCCGATTTCTGGGACACCAAGAAGTTCGCCGGCAAGCGCGGCATGCGCAAGGGCGCGCGCTACAACCTCGAATTCGCGCTGATGGCCGACGGCGTGAAGAGCGCGGACGTCTACAAGGTGCTGGCCACGCCCGCCGGCGCGGACCGTGCGTTCAAGAAGCTGAGCGAACTCAAGCCCAGCATCCAGTGGTGGGAAGCCGGTGCGCAGCCGCCGCAGTTCCTGGTGGCCGGTGACGTGGTGATGGCCACGGCCTACAACGGCCGCATTGACGCCGCGCAGCGCGAAGGCAAGAACCTGAAGATCAGCTGGACCGGCGGCATCTACGACCTGGACTACTGGGTCATTCCCAAGGGCTCGCCGAACAAGGACCTGGCGATGAAGTACATCGCCGCAGCCGCCTCGCCGGCTGCCCAGGCCGAATACGCGCAAAACATCTCCTACGGCCCGACCAACAACAAGGCCCTGGCCAAGCTGGACCCCAAGGTGCTGGCCCTGCTGCCCACCTCGCCGGCCAACAGCAAGGATGCGCTGCAGTTCAACATCGGCTTCTGGGCCGACCAGGGCGAGGCGCTGGAAAAGCGCTTTGCTTCCTGGGCCGCGCAGTGATGGCCTGACGCAATGAGCAGCAGCACC
>NZ_VIDT01000033.1 GCF_006519715.1 Ideonella azotifigens | reverse complement strand
CTTAGCGAAGGTCTGGCCATCCAAAGCGGCGACCCGTTGGCCGTTGATCACGGCGCGGCCGTCGAACTGCAGCGAGGTGGCGCGTTCGGTCCAGTTGATGGGGGTGCTCATCTGAAGTCTCCGGAGTGTCGAGAAAGAAAGGGCCGCCGTCGGCTTTCTGCCAAGTCAGCGGCCCTGCAGGCAAGGCGGTGGTCCGCCTTTGTATGGCTTGCAGGCGCGAGGCGGTGTGTTCGCCCTGCGCTCTGTGCAGCTTAGAACGCGACGACGACCGAGGTGGCGATCATGTTGTTGGTCTTCTTGAACGTGCCGTTGCGCACGTCTTCGAAGACCGGGCGGTCGGCGCCGTCCAGGCGGTATTCCAGCTTCACGGTGGTGGCCGTGTCGACCGCGTACTTGCCGCCGATGGTCACAGCGTAGCGGTTGGCACCCTTGTCCAGGTCGCCGCTCAGGTCCGGGCCCAGGCCGTTGCGGCCGTCGTTGCCATAGGCCAGGTCGCCGTTTTCGTCGGCACCGGAGTAGCCGTTGTAGCCGAACAGGCCGCCGCCGTTCTTGCGGTTGTAGATGTAGTCGGCGCGCACCAGGCCCTGCAGGCGCGGCGTGAACATGAAGCCGACCAGGCCGGAAGCGCCAAACCAGCGCGAGTCGCGCCAGCTGCCATCGGCCGCCGGCGTGATGGCGCCTTCCTTCTGCTGGCCATAGGCGAGCTGGCCCTGCAGCGTCAGGTCGCCGCGGGTGAAGTAGCCATCCGCCTCGGCGATGAAGGACATCGTGTTGGTGCCGGTGTTGAAGTTCGGGGTCTTGCCGACCACGCTGGCAAAGCCCCAACCGTCGTACTCGCCCTTGGCGTAGTCCAGCCGCAGCGCCCACACGGCGGACTTGTCGCCCGCCTGGTGGACAGGCGCGTTCAGGTTGGCGATGGCGGTGCGCACCCACCACTTGCCGTCCTTCAAGTCCAGGCCGGCACCGGTGTAGCCGACAGGCAGCGTGAAGTCATACAGCAGGTTGTGGCTGGTCAGCGGGTTCAGCGTGGGCTGCTGGTACTCGTAGCCGGACCAGTCTGGGATCTGGCCAGCGATGAAGCGGGTGTTTTGGTCGGTCAGCGCGACCGAGACGCTGGCTTCCTGCACGATGCTGGCGCCGTCGATGGCCGCGCCCACGCCGCGGTTCGGGGCCAGCGTCAGGTGCCAGATGGTGCCGCTGTCGGTTTCCTTCAGGAAGTCGATGGAGGCGGCGCCGAAGTACGAGGTGTCGTAGGCGTAGCCGTCGGACTGCTGGTTCAGGAACTGGAAGCCTGCCCGGTTCTGGCGCTGATTCCAGACGTAGGTGGGCTCGATGTAGCCGGAGATCTTCAGGCCCATGAAGCCTTTGTCCTGCAGGTTGTCCTGGATGGCTTCAGTCTTGGCGGCAATGCGGTTGAACTCGGCCGCCTGCTCGGGCGTCATGCCCCATTGCGGCTGCGTGGCAGGCGCAGCCGGCGCCGGCGTGGCGCCCAGCTTGGCTTCCAGCTGGCCGATGCGGGCCTTCAGGGCTTGCAGTTCCTTCAGCAGTTCCTCGTTGGACTGCGCCATTGCCGGGAAGGCAGCGGCCAGTGCGAGCACCAGCAGGGAGGGGCGGAGAACGTTCATCGTGGATTCCTTCTATCTGGGTTTTCGACGTGAGCTGCAGGTCCGGGTGGGACCGATCCGGGCCGCGCTGGCATGCCTCCTCAGGCAGCGGCCAACCGGCGAAAAAAGCAAAGGTTCAGTTGCGCGCCGCGGCGGCCATCTCCTGCTGGCGGCGGCGCTCGCCTCGGGCGATCAGGTAGCTGGCCGCGATCACGCCGATGGAGACCACCAGCACGATCAAGGTGGCCACCGCATTGACGCTGGGGTTCAGCCCCAGCCGGGCACGCGAGAAGATCACCAGCGGCATGGTGGTGGAGCCGGGGCCGGACAGGAAGGCCGACAGCACCACGTCGTCCAGCGACAGCGTGAAGGTCAGCAGCCAGGCCGACATCAGCGCCTGCGAGATCATCGGCAGCGTGACCAGGAAGAACACCTGGCGCGGGCGGGCGCCCAGGTCCATCGCAGCCTCTTCCAGCGAGGGGTTCAGCTCCTGCAACCGGGCCTGCACCACCACCGTGGCGTAGGCCATGCCCAGCAGCAAATGGCCCAGCCAGATGGTGCTGGCGCCGCGCTCGGGAAAGCCGGTGATGCGCTGCACCGAAACCAGCATCAGCAGCAGCGACAGGCCGACCACGACCTCGGGCATCACCAGTGGCGCGTTGACCATGCCGGAGAACAGCGTGCGGCCGAAGAAGCGCTTGTACTTGACCAGCGCGAAGGCCGCGAAGGTACCCAGGATGACCGAGCCGCAGGCGGTGAAAAACGCGATCTTGGCCGACAGCCACAGGCCGCTGAGCATCTCGCCGTCGCGGGCCAGCGCGCTGTACCACTTCAGCGTGAAGCCGCGCCAGACGTTGGCCACCGGCGAGTCGTTGAACGAGAACAGCACCAGCGCCAGGATGGGCAGGTACAGGAAGGCGTAGCCGAGGACCAGCCAGGCGCGGCCGAAGCCGCGGTTGAAAGCAGGAGAGGTGCGCAGCATCAGCGGGCCTCCTGGGCTTCTGCCTGGTATTTGCTGAAGAAGGCCAGCGGCACGATGATCAAGAGGATCATCACCACGGCCACGCTGGAGGCCATGGGCCAGTCGTTGTTCGAGAAGAACTCGTCCCACACCACGCGGCCGATCATCAGCGTCTCGGGGCCGCCCAGCAGTTCGGGAATGACGAACTCGCCGACGCAGGGGATGAACACCAGCATCGTGCCGGCGATGATGCCGGCCTTGGACAGCGGCACCGTGATCTTCCAGAACGCGACCCAGGCGGTGGCACCCAGGTCGGCCGCTGCTTCCAGCAGCCGCACGTCCATCTTCGAGAGGTTGGAGTACAGCGGCAGGATCATGAAGGGCACGTAGGTGTAGACCATGCCCAGCACCAGCGAGAACGGCGTGTTCATCAGCTTGCCCGGCGCGGGGATCAGGTGGGCCCAGGCCAGCACCTGATCGAGCCCGGTGCCGATGAGGAAGTCCGAGACCCAGCCGTGTTCGCTCAGCAGGCCTTTCCAGGCGTAGACGCGCAGCAGGAACGAGGTCCAGAACGGCAGCATCACCAGCATCAGCAGCGTGGGCTGCAGCGTGCTCTTGGCGCGGGCCATGAAGTAGGCGAACGGGTAGCCGATCAGCAGGCACAGCACGGCGGTGATGGCCGCGTACTTCAGGCTGGCGACGTAGGTCATCCAGTACAGCTCGTCTTCGGTGATGAAGACGTAGTTGCCGAATTTCAGCGTCAGCGTCAGCAGGCCGTCCTTGTAGCTGACCAGGTCCTTGGCCACCACCGCGCCCATTTCGGACACGCTGAAGTTGACCAGGATCAGGAAGGGCAGCAGGAAAAAGACCAGCAGCCAGCCGTAGGGCAGGGCAATGACGCCGAAGCGGCCGGTTAGCCACTTGGGCCGTTTGCGGGCAGGCGCGGTTGGGGCGGCGGCAGGGGTCGACACGGCGGCGCTCACTGGGTCAGCACCACGTGGGACGAACGCGACCAGTGCGCCCAGACGCTGTCGCCCCAGGTCAGCGCGTCTTCGCGCTGCCGCACGGTATTGGCCATGCTCACCTTGAGCATCTCGCCGCTGGCCAGCTTGAGCCGGTAGACAGTGAAGCTGCCGAAGTAGGACATTTCCTCGATGGTGCCCTGCACGCGGTTGAACTCATCGGGCGGCGGGTTGCGGTCGATGACGATCTTCTCCGGCCGCAGCGCCACCGTGACCGGCATGCCCAGCGTACCGGTGATGCCGTGGCCGACGTAGTGTTTGCAGTCGGGGCTGGCGATGATCACGTGGTCCGCCTCGTCGACCTCGACCGTGCCGTCCATCAGGTTCACGTTGCCGATGAAGTCGGCGACGAAGCGGGTCTGCGGGGTTTCATAGACTTCGCCCGGCGTGCCGACCTGCAGGAACCGGCCTTCGCTCATCACCGCGATGCGCGAGGCCATGGTCATGGCTTCTTCCTGGTCGTGCGTCACCATCACGCAGGTCACGCCGACCTGCTCGATGATGTTGACCAGCTCGATCTGCGTTTCCTCGCGCAGCTTCTTGTCGAGTGCGCCCAGCGGCTCGTCCAGCAGCAGCATCTGCGGCTGCTTGGCCAGGCTGCGAGCCAGCGCCACCCGCTGCTGCTGGCCGCCGGAGAGCTGGTGCGGCTTGCGCTTGGCGAACTTGCCCAGTTGCACCAGCTTCAGCATGGCTTCCACGCGCTCGGCGACCTGCTCCTTGGGCAGACCGTCGCGCCGCAGCCCGAAGGCAATGTTGTCCCACACCGTGAGGTGCGGAAACAGCGCGTAGGACTGGAACATCATGTTCAGTGGCCGCTCGTAAGGCGGCAGCCCCGCCAGGTCCTGGCCGTTCAGGATGATGCGGCCGGACGTGGGCGTCTCGAAGCCCGCCAGCATGCGCAGCAAGGTCGTCTTGCCGCAGCCCGACGAGCCGAGCAGCGCGAAGATCTCGCCCTTGGCAATGTCCAGGCTGACGTTGTTGACGGCCTTGTAGCCACCGAAGTCCTTCACCACATTCTGGATCTGGAGGTAGGTACTGTCGGCAGCGGAAGTGCTGACGGTGCTGGTCGGGCGAGAGACGCTGGCGGGGGAGTTCGTCATGATGCGGGCGGACGCCTTACAGACCAGTCTTGAACGAGGTGTAGGTGCGCGTCATCAGGCGGCGCAGGTCGTTGTTCAACGAGTCCGGTGCGGCCATCTTCTGCAGGTCGGCAGGTGACAGGAACACGGTCGGGTTGTTCGCGACCTCGGGCTTGACGAACTTCAGCGACTCCTTGTTCGGGTTGGCGTAGAAGACCTTGTTGGTCAGGCCGGCGTCGACCTCGGGGCGCATGATGTAGTTGATCCACTTGTGCGCGTTGCCAGGGTGGGCTGCGTCGGCCGGGATCACCATCACGTCGAAGAACAGCAGGCCGCCGGTCTTCGGAATCAGGGCCTCGAGCTTCTGGCCGGTCTTGCCTTCGATGGCGCGCTGGCGCGCGATGTTGATGTCACCCGACCAGCCCAGCGCCAGGCAGACCGAGCCGTTGGCCATGTCATTGATGTAGCCCGAGGAGCTGAACAGCGTGACGTAGGGGCGCACGGACTTCAGCAGCGTGGTGGCAGCGGCGTAGTCCGAAGGGTTCTTGCTGAACGAGGGCTTGCCCAGGTAGTGCAGCGCGGCCGGCACGATTTCGGTGGCCGAGTCCAGGAAGGACACGCCGCAGGACTTCATCTTCGAGATGTACTCGGGCTTGAAGACCAGGTCCCAGACGTTGTCCGGCATCGGCGTGCTGCCCAGCGCGGCCTTGACCTTGTCGACGTTGATGCCCACGGTGGTGTAGCCCCAGAGCCAGTCGACCATGTACTGGTTGCCCGGGTCCATGTTGGCCAGCTGGGCCTGGATTGCCGGGTCCAGGTTCTTCAGGTTGGGCAGCAGCGATTTGTCGAGCTTGCGCAGCAGGCCGCCTTCGGCCTGCAGCTTGGCCCAGTTCGACGAAGGCACGACCACGTCGTAACCCGTCTTGCCGGCAACCAGCTTGGCATGGACGATTTCGTTGTTGTCGAAATTGTCGTAGCGAACCTTGATGCCGGTTTCCTTCTCGAAGTTCGCAATCGTGTCTTCGGCGATGTAGTCGGACCAGTTGTAGATGTTGAGGACCTTTTCCTCTTCCTGGGCCATGGCGGCGCCGCCGACCAATGAGAGCGAGAGCGCGGCCATGGCCAGCGACAGAACCGAACGCACAGACTTGAACTTCATGAAGATATTCCTCCGGGGGTCACAGATGCGGGTTGTCAAACTCAGGGCACACGCCGGTGGGGCAGCGGTGCACAAGCTTCAGCTTGCAGTCTAGGAGACGAACAGGGCAGTGACGCCCCGGGCGAACACGAAAAAAGCTGGCGCAGCACGTGGGCGCGGTAACGCCCGGGGCAGGGGGGCCTGACGCGAAGCGACAGGCTTGGGGGCACCCTTAGATCCAACCGTTCTTCGTGGCATCGGCCAGCGTCAGGTCGAGGCAGCGGCGGATCAGCGCCATCATTTCGTCGATCTGAGCGCGGGTCATCACCAGCGGTGGCGCGATGATCATGCGGTCGCCCACCGCACGCATGATCAGGCCGTTGGCGAAGCAATGGCCACGGCACACCATGCCAATGTCCACCTCGCCTGGGAAGGTCGTGCCGGTGGATTTGTCCTTCACCAGCAGCATCGCACCCATCAGTCCGCATGTCTCCGTTTCGCCGACCAATGGATGGTCGCGCAAGCTTGCAAACTGCTGTGCAAGATACGGGCCGACGTCGTCGCGAACATGCTCGACCAGCTTGAGTTGCTGGATCAGCTTGATGTTGGCCACGGCCACTGCGCATGCCACCGGATGGCCCGAGTAGGTGAAGCCGTGCTGGAACTCGCCGCCTTGCTCGATCAGCGCCTTGGCAACACGCCCGCCGACGGCCACGCCACCCAGCGGGATGTAACCCGAGGTCACGCCCTTGGCGAAGGTCATCAGGTCGGGCTTGCTGCCCATGGTTTCGCAGCCAAACCAGTTGCCGGTGCGGCCGAAGCCGCAGATGACTTCGTCGGACACCAGCAGGATGCCGTACTTGTCGCAGATGCGCTGGATCTCGGGCCAGTAGCTCTTCGGCGGGATGATCACGCCGCCAGCGCCTTGCACCGGCTCGCCAATGAAGGCCGCAACCTTCTCAGGGCCGACGGCGAGGATCTTGTCTTCCAGCCAGCTTGCGGCCTTCAGGCCGAAGGCGTCACGGTCCATGCCACGGCCGTGTTCAAACTGGTAGGGCTGGTCGATGTGCACGATATTGGGGATCGGCAACCCACCTTGTGCATGCATGCCGCTCATGCCCCCCAATGAGGCGCCGGCCATCGTCGAGCCGTGGTAGCCGTTGACGCGGCCGATGATCACCTGGCGTTCCGGCTGGCCCAGGATGTCCCAGTAGCGGCGCACCATGCGCACCACGGTGTCGTTGCCTTCGGAGCCCGAGCCGGTGAAGAACACATGCTCGAAACCGGGCGGCGTGACCGAAGAGATCAGCTCGGCCGCTTCGATCGAAGGCGGCGTGGCGGTCTGGAAAAACGCGTTGTAGAACGGCAGCTCTTTCAGCTGCCGCGTGGCCGCGTCGATCAGCGCCTGCTGGCCGTAGCCGACGTTGACGCACCACAGCCCGCTCATGGCGTCCAGCAGCTTGTGGCCTTCGCTGTCCCAGAGGTAGATGTTCTCTGCCTTAGTGATGATGCGCGAGCCCTTGCTGCTCAGGCCGTGGTGGTCTGTGAACGGGTGCAGGAAGTGCGCCGAATCGGCTTGCTGCCATTCGCGCGTCGTGCGCTTTTGCGCCACGGCGGGCGCCTGGATGACGATGTTGTTTTGCATGGGAGGCTCCTTGAAAAACGGCCGCCCTCGTGAGGCGACCGTGCAGTGTTTTTGGGCAGAAGCTGCGGGCGGACCGGGCGGGTTCGAGCGGGTCGTCAAAACGGGCTCAATCTAGGCGCAAAGCGCAGCTGTAGCTCGGGCTACAGCGAGCATTTGCAACGACGAGTGAGTCTGTTTTGGCGGCATGAGCGGGCCCGTTCGGTTCGTCTGCAGCTTCTTAGACGTGCAGCAGCAGGTGCTCGCGTTCCCACGGCGAGATCACCTTCATGAACTCGGCGTGCTCGATCTCTTTCACCTCGGTGTAGACGGTGATGAAGTCCTTGCCCAGCACTTCGGCCAGGTCCGTGTCTTGGCGCAGCAGCTCCAGCGCTTCGCCCAGGCTGCGTGGCAGCTGGTATTCGCCCAGATAGGCGTCGCCCTTGCATTCCGCGGCCGGTGCGATCTTGTTCTTGATGCCCAGGTAGCCGCAGGCCAGCGTGGCGGCCAGTGCCACGTAGGGGTTGGCATCGGCACCGATCACGCGGTTCTCGATCCGGCGTGCCGAAGGCGAAGCCACCGGTGAGCGGATGCCGACGGTGCGGTTGTCGGAGCCCCACTGGATGTTGATCGGCGCGGCGGTGTTGCGCGACAAGCGGCGGTAGCTGTTGACGTACGGTGCGAACAGCGCCATCGCCGCCGGGATGTACTTCTGCAGGCCGCCGATGTACCAATAGAACTCGTCGCTGGCAGTTCCGTCTTCATTGCTGAAGATGTTCTTGCCGGTCATTTTGCTGACCAGGCTTTGGTGCACGTGCATTGCGCTGCCGGGCTCACCGGCAATCGGCTTGGCCATGAAGGTGGCGAACATGTCGTGCCGCAGTGCGGCCTCGCGCACCGTGCGCTTGAAGAAGAAGACTTCGTCGGCCAGGCCCAGCGGGTGGGCGTGGAAGAAGTTGATCTCCATCTGGCCGGCACCGACCTCGTGGATCAGCGTGTCCACGTTCAACTCCATCTTCTCGCAGTAGTCGTAGACGTCTTCGAACAGCGGGTCGAACTCGTTGACCGCGTCGATCGAATAGGCCTGGCGCGAGGTTTCGCTGCGACCGCTGCGGCCGACCGGCGGCTTCAGCGGCATGTCGGGGTCGGTGTTGCGGGCGACCAGGTAGAACTCCAGCTCCGGCGCCACGACGGGTTCCCAGCCCTCGGCGGCGAACAGGTCGCAGACGCGGCGCAGCACCGAGCGCGGCGCAAACGGCACCAGGTTGCCGTCGCGGTCGTAGCAGTCGTGGATGACTTGCGCGGTCGGGTCGGTGGCCCAGGGCACGATGCGCACGGTGGCCGGGTCAGGCCGCAGGTGCATGTCGCGGTCCGTCGGGTGGATCACGTCGTAGTACGGGCCTTCTTCCGGGAATTCCCCGGTCACGCCCATCGCCACAATGGCTTCGGGCAGCCGCATGCCGCGGTCCTCGGTGAACTTCTGGCGTGGCAGGATCTTGCCGCGCGCCACACCGGTGAGGTCGGGCACGAGGCACTCGATCTCGGTGACACGGTGTTGGTTGAGCCAGTTCTCCAGCTCGCTGAAATTGAATTGTTCTCTGCTGGCCATGGTGGCACCTGCTTTGACTTTTGCATTGCGCGCGGAATGTCGCCTGGCAGACTGCTGCGCCCGGCGCCGGGCCGCGCGGGCCCCGGGGTTCTGTTGGGTCAGGCCTTGTTTGCGCCCGGTTGAATGGCGGCCGGATGGTGTGCAGCCTGATGCTGGCGGCAAGCATCGCCAAAGGCGTTCAGCATCACGACCGATTGCGGGTTTTGCGCAGCCTGCCACTCCGGGTGCCATTGCACGCACAGGCTGAAGCCAGCGCCGCCTTCGACTGAAAACGCTTCAACCAGCCCGTCCGGCGCGCGGGCTTCGACCCGCAGGCCGTCCGCCAGCCGGTTCACCGCCTGACCATGCACCGAGTTGACCGGGAAGTCGCCGCTGCCGAACAGGCTGGCCAGCACGCCGCCGGCCTGCACCTGCACCGCATGCGCCGGGCCGTACTGCACGGCAGCCGGTTCGCCATCGGGCGCGCGGTGGTCATGGTGGCCGGCCACGTCGTGCACGGCCTGGTGCAGCGAGCCGCCCAGCGCCACATTGGTCTCCTGCGCACCGCGGCAGATTGCGAACAGCGGGATGCCGCGCGCAAGCGTGCGGCGGATCAAGGGCAGCGTCCAGCTGTCGCGCAGCGGGTCCAGCGGCAGGGCCGGGTTCAGCACTTCTTCGCCGAAGTGGCTGGGGTGCACGTTGGATGGCGAGCCGGTCAGGAACACGCCGTCGGCCAGATCCAGCAGCGCGTCGATCTCATCGGCCTCGGCAGACGGCACGATCAAGGGCTGGCCGCCGGCCAGGCGCACGGCATCCAGGTACTTCTTGCCGGCGATGTGGAAAGGGTGCTCGCCCAGCATGCGGTTGCACGCGGGCACCAGCACCACGGGCTTGCGTGCCGGTGCGGCCGCGGCGTCGTGGGCGGCGGTGATCGAGGAGGGCAAGGTCATGTCGTTCATGCCGATGTTCCTGAATGAGTGGGGTTCAACCCAGCAAGTCCCGCAGCTGGTACCAGGCCATGCCCAGCACCAGCGCCGGAGTGCGCAACAAGCGCCCGCCCGGGAAGGCATGGTGCTTGATGCGTGCGAAGACGTCAAAGCGGCTGGCGTCGCCGGTCATGGCTTCGGCCACCAGCCGGCCAGCCAGGCCAGTCAGCGCCAGGCCGTGGCCGGAGAAGCCTTGCAGGTAGTACACGTTCTGGTGCCCGTCCGGCAGGCGGCCGAAGTCGGGCGCGCGGTTCATCGTGATGTCCACGAAGCCGCCCCAGGCGAACTCGGCCTTGGCGTCTTTCAGCTGCGGGAAGGTGCCGACCATGCGCTTCCTCATCGTCTCGGCCAGGTTGGGCGGCGTCACGGTGCTGTAGCTGACGCGGCCGCCGTAAAGCATGCGGTGGTCGGCCGTCGGGCGGAAGTAGTCCAGCACGAAGTTGGTGTCACAGACTGCCGAGCCCGAAGGCACCAGCGACGCGGCCAGTCCAGGTTCCAGCGCCTCTGAGCAGACGATGTAGGTGCCGACCGGCATGATGCGCTGCTCCAGCGCCTGGGCCACGCCCTGCAGGTAGACATTGCCAGCCAGCAGCACCTGCGGCGCGCGCACCTGGCCGCCTGCGGTGTGCAGCGTGACCGTGGCGCCGGGCGTCATCGCCGTGACGGGTGAGTTCTCGAAGATCTGCACACCGGCTTCGGCTGCAGCGCGGGCAATGCCCAGCGCGTACTTGAGCGGATGCAGGTGGCCGGAGTGCGGGTCGTGCAGGCCGGAGTGGTAGCGCGGGCTGGCGATCCAGTCGCCAATGCGCTCGTGCGGCACCGGTGTGAACCTGGCGTTGTAGACCCGCGCCATGCGCTCGGCCCATTCGGCCAGCGCCGCGCCTTTGCGTGCACTGGTGGCCACACCCAGGTAACCGTCGCGCCAGTCGCAATCAATCTGGTGATGGCGCATGCGCTGGCGCAGCAGGTCCAGCGCTTCCAGCGTCATGCCCCAGACTTTGCGGGCGTCCTCCAGGCCCAGCTGGGCTTCGATCTCGGTGTGGTCGCAAGCCAGACCGTGGATGGCCTGGCCGCCGTTGCGCCCACTGGCGCCCCAGCTGACCTGCCTGGCCTCCAGCAACACGACCTTGCGGCCCAGCTTGGCCAGGTCCAGCGCGGCGGTCAACCCGGCCAGGCCGCCGCCGACGGTGGCCACGTCGGCTTCGAGGTCGCCGGAAAGCGCAGCAAAACCCTGCGTGCGCGGGGCGGTGGCGGCGTAATACGAATGGCGGGCGAGATCGCGGTCGACGCTGAGGAAGGTCATAAGGTAGGCGCTAGGCAAAGCCCTCTGAAAGTCAGTTACCGCAGGGTTGGAAGAATGGGAGCGGAAGTGCTCAGGCCACGCGACTGATCGCGTTGCGCAGTGTGCTGACGATCTGGTCGATCTGCTCTCGGCTGATGATCAGCGGCGGCGACAGCGCGACCGTGTCGCCCGTGGTGCGCACCATCACGCCGGCGGCGTAGCAGTCCAGGAACACGTCGAAGGCGCGTGCGGTCGGTGCGCCGGGACGCGGTGTGAGTTCGATGCCGCCGACCAGGCCGATGTTGCGCACGTCGATCACGTGCGGCGCGTCCTTCAGCGAATGCAGCGACTCGGCGAAGTAAGACTGCAGCTCGCCAGCGCGGGTCAGCAGACCTTCTTCCTCGTAGGTGTCCAGCGTGGCCAGGCCGGCGGCGCAGGCCAGCGGGTGGGCCGAGTAGGTGTAGCCGTGGGCGAACTCGATCGCTTGTTCCGGGCCTTGCATGAAAGCGTCGTACACGTGTTGGCGGGCAATCACCGCGCCCATCGGCACGGCGCCGTTGGTCAGGCCCTTGGCGCAGCTCATCAGGTCTGGCGTGACGCCGAAGGTCTGCGCGGCAAACGGGTTGCCGGTGCGGCCGAAGCCGGTGATGACCTCGTCGAAGATCAGCAGGATGCCGTGGCGGTCGCAGATCTCGCGCAGGCGCTGCAGGTAACCTTGCGGCGGGATCAGCACGCCGGTGGAGCCGGCGACGGGCTCGACGATCACCGCGGCGATGGTCGACGGGTCGTGCAGCGCGCACAGGCGCTCCAGGTCGTCCGCCAGCTCGGCGCCATGGGCTGGCTGGCCGACGCTGAAGGCATTGGCGCCTAAGTCGTGCGTGTGGCGGATGTGGTCCACGCCGCTCAGCATGGTGCCGAACATCTTGCGGTTGCCGACGATGCCGCCGACCGACATGCCGCCGAAGTTGACGCCGTGGTAGCCACGCTCGCGGCCGATCAGCCGGGTGCGCTGGCCTTCGCCGCGCACGCGGTGATAGGCCAGGGCCATCTTCAGCGCCGTCTCCACGGCTTCGGAGCCGGAGTTGGTGAAGAAGACCTTGTTCATGTCGCCGGGTGCCAGGTCGGCCACGCGGCGCGCCAGCTCGAAAGCCTTGGGGTGGCCCATCTGGAACGGCGGCGCGTAGTCCATTTCGGCGGCCTGCTCGGCAATCGCCTGCACGATGCGCGGCCGGGCGTGGCCGGCGTTGACGCACCACAGGCCGGCGACGCCGTCGAGGATTTGCCGGCCTTCGTCGTTCCAGAAATGCATGCCGGAAGCCTTGGTCAGCAGGCGCGGTGCCTTCTTGAACTGGCGATTGGCCGTGTAGGGCATCCAGTAGGCGTCAAGGTCGGCGGTCATCGTCATTCCTCAAGGACTTGGCAGCGGCGGCGTGATCCACATCACGCTTCGGCGCTGCTTCAAGTGGCATTCAGCAACGAGGAGCAGTCTAGCCAAGCCGGCGCGCAATGTGCTTGCGCGTTGGTGAGGCAGCAGGCCTCGCGGCGCAATTTCATGCGAAGCAGAAGTAGAATCTTGAAACAATATGCGAAGCATCTCCAAATCGCCGCAATTTTCATCACAGGCCGGTATGCAACTGATGCATCTGGACGCGATTGACAAGGCCATCCTGTCGGAGCTGCAGCTCGACGGCAAACTCACCAACGTGGAGCTGGCGCAGCGGGTGCATCTGTCGCCCTCGGCCTGCCTGCGGCGGGTCAAGCAACTGGAAGATGAAGGCGTGATCGCGCAGTACGTGGCGCTGCTGAACCCCAAGGCCGTGGGCCAGACAGGCACCAGCTTCACCATCATCAACCTCGAAACCATGAGCAACAGCCTGCTCGAAGCCTTCGAGCAGGCTGTGCGGGCCGAGCCGCAGGTGCTGGACTGCTATTACGTGGCCGGCTCGAACGACTACCTGATCCGCTTCGCCTACCGCGACGCCGAAGACCTGGAGCGTTTCCACACCCAGGTGCTGATGCACCTGCCGGGCGTGGAGCGGTCGAACTCCATGCTGGTGCTGCGGACGGTCAAGAAGACCACCGCCTTGCCGTTGTGACCGCTGGGCCTGGAACGGACTACACTCACTGCGTCGCAAGTGCAACGCAATCCATTCCACCCATGAAGTCCGCAACGTTCCCCTCGCTGCGCGTCGAAGCCGAGCTTCGCGAAGCTGCCGAAAGTGTCCTGCAGGAAGGCGAATCCTTGTCAGGTTTCATCGAGTCGTCGGTGCGAGAGACCATCGACCGTCGACGCAACCGCGCCGAGTTCATTGCCCGCGGCTTGGCCGCGCGTCAGGACTTCGCTCGCACTGGCGTCTCGTATTCCGCGGACGAGGTGCACGCAGAACTGAAAGGCCGGCTTGAGGCCGCCAGAAAGCGGATCCTCGGTTGAGCTTCGCAGTCCGCTACCTGGCCCAGGCCCGCGCCGACCTCATTCGCCTCTACGACCATTTGGTCGACAAGGCCGAGACGGTGGAGGACCTGACGCATGCTGACATCGCCTATGAAGCAATCGTGAGCGCGATCGACAGCTTGCGACGCACCCCATTCATCTACCGCAAGGCCGCCGAGAGCCCTTTCCTGCGCGAGTTGTTGATTCCATTCGGTGCGGCCGGCTATGTTGCGCTGTTCGAGATCGTCGATGCAGGTCTGGTTCAGGTGCTCGCCATCCGGCATCAGCTGGAAGACGACTACCACTGACCTCCGCCCCGATTGGCTAGGGGCTAAAGTTAGCTCAGACGACGTTGCCAATCCGAGTCAGATGCCCAAGCGCCTGCGCTGGCCGCAGAGGTAGGTCCAGACGATTTGCGAGGCGGCCAGGCTGGTCAGCTCGCTCTGATCGAAGGGCGGGGACACCTCCACGCAGTCCATGCCGATGAAGGGCAGGTCGGCCAGTTCCTCGAGGATGCTGAAGACCTGGTTGGTCGTCATGCCGGCCGGCTCGGGCGTGCCGGTGCCGGGCGCAAAGGCCGGGTCCAGGCAGTCGATGTCCAGGCTGAGGTAAAGGGGTGGGTGCCCGTGTGCGGCCAGGCGCTCGCGGATGGCGCCGAGCACCGGCGCCAGCTGCGTCGGGTTCTCCAGGCCGCGAAGCTCGCGGGCGGTGAAGATCTGGCCGCCCTGGTCTCGCACGTATTCGCGCGCTTCGCGCACCCCGGCAGAGCGGATGCCCAGTTGCGTGAAGCACTCGGGCAGCACCAGGCCTTCCTGGATGGCCTCGTAGACCCAGGTGCCATGGCCACTGGGCTCGCCGAAGTGGTCTTCCCAGGTGTCGCAGTGGGCGTCGAAATGGATCACGGCCAGCGGCTGGCCGACCTGGGCGCGGTAGGCGCGCAGCAGTGGCAGCGTGATCGAGTGATCACCGCCCAGCCAGGCCATGTGGTGGCTGGCAATCAGCGGCTGGATCAACGGCATCATCGCTGCGCGCATGCCTTCCAGGCTGGTGTTGGGCAGGGGCAGGTCGCCGGCGTCGCCCAGGCAGCCGTCCAGCGCCACATCGAACAGCGGGTGCGTGCCGTCGCACAGCATGTGGCTGGCCTGGCGGATGTTGCGCGGGCCAAAGCGCGCGCCAGGGCGGTTGGTCACACAGCCATCCCAGGCGACGCCTGCCAAGCCGAAGGTGTGGCCTTTGGCGAGCGGTGGCACCTGCAGGAAGGTGGTCTGGGACAGGAACGGGAAGCCGGACATCGGGCAGCGCTTTCTAAGGAACCTGAACGGGGATCGCCGAAGGGGTTCCGACCCTGCCGATCAGGTCGACGGCGGCCATCATAAAGAGCAGCGCGTTGCCCGGGGCACGCATCGGGGGCTTGCATCGGCATCCACTGCCGGGGATTTCCCATCGCGAAAAGGCTCTTTCACGATGTGGAATCAAGAGAATTCAAAGGTGAGTTTCATTTTTCATAGTGAAATCTGCACTCTCACATTGCGATATGTTGAACTTAAGTCATTGATTTTATTGAAAACAAACTTCAGTCTTATATAAGACATAAGTCTTCCCTCCGGCGAGTTCGGCGCGCACACTTGTCTCCAGGTTGTCACCTTGTTGACCTCAATTTCTGACACCCGATCGACCCCGATTCGACCTACCTGATGGAGCTCCCGATGACGAAGCTGACCCGCGAACAACAGATTGCCGCCCTGCAAAAAGACTGGGCCGAAAACCCTCGCTGGAAGGGTGTCAAGCGTGGCTATTCCGCTGCTGACGTGGTGCGCCTGCGCGGCAGCCTGCAGCCCGAGTACACGCTGGCCCAGCGCGGCGCCGAAACGCTGTGGAACAAGATCAACGGTGGCGCCAAGAAGGGCTACGTGAACGCCTTCGGGGCGATCACCGCCGGCCAGGCGATGCAGCAGGCCAAGGCCGGCCTGGAAGCGGTGTACCTGTCGGGCTGGCAGGTGGCCGCCGACGGCAACACCTCCGAGACCATGTACCCGGACCAGTCGCTGTACGCCTACGACTCGGTGCCGACCATGGTCCGCCGCATCAACAACACCTTCAAGCGCGCTGACGAGATCCAGTGGTCACGCGGCATCAACCCGGGCGACGAGCAGTTCGTCGACTACTTCCTGCCCATCGTGGCCGACGCGGAAGCCGGTTTCGGCGGCGTGCTGAACGCCTTCGAGCTGATGAAGAACATGATTGCCGCGGGCGCTGCCGGCGTGCACTTCGAAGACCAGCTGGCGGCCGTGAAGAAGTGCGGCCACATGGGCGGCAAGGTCCTGGTGCCGACGCAGGAAGCCATTGAGAAGCTGCTGGCCGCGCGTTTCGCCGCCGACGTGATGGGCGTGCCCACCATCGTGCTGGCCCGCACCGACGCCGAAGCCGCCAACCTGATCACCAGCGACCACGACGCCAACGACAAGCCCTTCCTGACCGGCGAGCGCACGCAGGAAGGCTTCTACCGCGTCAAGAACGGCCTGGAGCAGGCCATCAGCCGCGGCGTGGCCTACGCGCCTTATGCCGACCTGGTGTGGTGCGAAACCGGCACGCCGGACCTGGGCTTCGCCCGTGAGTTCGCACAGGCCGTGCATGCCAAGAGTCCAGGCAAGCTGCTGAGCTACAACTGCTCGCCGTCCTTCAACTGGAAGAAGAACCTGGACGACCGCACGATCGCACGCTTCCAGGATGAACTGTCGGCCCTGGGCTACAAGTACCAGTTCATCACGCTGGCCGGCATTCACATCAACTGGTTCAACACCTTCAAGTTCGCCCACGCCTATGCGAACGGCGAAGGCATGAAGCACTACGTCGACATGGTGCAGGAGCCCGAATTCAAGGCCCGCGAACAAGGCTACACCTTCGTCTCGCACCAGCAGGAAGTGGGAGCCGGCTACTTCGACGACGTGACCACCGTGATCCAGGGCGGCAGCTCCAGCGTCAAGGCACTGACCGGCTCCACGGAAGAAGAGCAGTTCCATTAAGAATGGGGCACCCGGTTCGCCGGGTACGGCAAACCACCCGCCGGGCGGGTTGGCGCGGCTGCCTTGAGGCGGCTCGGCGCCGGCCGCGCTGCGGTGACGACGGTCAAGGTCGTCAAGCCAAACAAAAGGCCCGGTTGCCAAACAGCAACCGGGCCTTTTTCGTCAGCGCGGGCCTGTTAGCGCAGGCTGCCCACGTAGCGTGCCGGCGGTGGTGCGCTCGGGGCGGTGGGTGCGCTGGCGCTGCGCCCAAAGCGGCTCTCGCCGAAGCCGGAAGGCGTGTGTCGCTCGGCCACGGCACGTGCGGGCAGGGGCCTCGCTTCGGCCGGCGGCGGGAACATGGCGGCCAGGAAGCGCTGGCCCCATTCGACGAGCTCCGGGTGCGCCACCTCGGCCAGCGCCACGCGGATGATCTCGCGGGCGTACTCGGGGCTGCGCACCAGCCACTCCACGTCGGTGACACGGCCCATCTTGCGCCGCATCACCACATGCAGGTGGGCGGCAATGGCCAGCTTTTCGCTCTCCAGCATCTTCACACCTCCGGCTAAGTTGTCGTCAAAAGAAGAAAACTGCCTTGCTGCGCGCTCGTGAACCACCTCTGGATCACTCGACGCGCTCGCCGTGCTGGCTCAGGTCCAGCCCGTCGGATTCCTGCTTCTCGGTGATGCGCAGGCCGATCACCCAGTCCACCAGTTTCAGGATCAGTGCGCTCGCCAGGCCGCTGTAGACCAGCGTGGCCAGCACCGCCAGACCTTGTGTCAGCACGCTGCCTTCGACACCGCCGATTTCCGGGTCGGCCAGCCAGCCGGTCATCAGCGCACCGATGATGCCGCCCACGCCGTGCACACCAAACACGTCCAGCGAGTCGTCCGCCCCCAGCAGGCGCTTCAGGCCGGTGGCGCCCCAGTAGCAGCCTACCCCGGCGGCCACGCCGATCAGCACTGCGCTGCTCGGGCTGACAAAGCCGGAAGCCGGCGTGATGGCCACCAGGCCGGCCACCGCGCCGCTGCACAGGCCCAGCAAGGTGGGCGTGCGCCGCACGATCCACTCGGCCAGCATCCAGGCCAGCGCTGCCGCTGCGGCGCCCAGTTGCGTGACCAGCATCGCCATGCCGGCGCGCCCGTCCGCAGCACCGGCCGAGCCACCGTTGAAGCCCATCCAGCCCACCCACAGCAGCGACGCGCCGATGGCCGTGTACGCGAGGTTGGACGGCATCAGCGCCACTTGACCGTAGCCTTTGCGCTTGCCCAGCATGAAGGCCGCCACCAGCCCTGCAATGCCGGCATTGATGTGCACCACCGTGCCACCGGCAAAGTCCAGCGCACCACGCTGGGCCAGCCAGCCATCACTCGCCCAGACCCAGTGCGCCACCGGCGAATACACCAGGATGGACCACAGGCCCATGAACCACAGCAGCGCTGCGAACCGCATGCGCTCGGCAAATGCTCCGACGATCAGTGCCGGCGTGATGATCGCGAAGCTCAGCTGGAACATCACGTACACCGACTCGGGTATGGTCGGCGCCAGTGGATGAGTGGTGACCAGGCCTGCCATCTTGTGGAACTGCACCGTGGACAGAAAGGTCGCGATGCCGCTGCCCAGCCATGGCGAGCCGGGCATGAAGGCCAGGCTGTAGCCCCAGCCAAACCACAGCAGCGAGACCAGCGCGCAGACCGCCAGCACCTGGGCCATCGTGCCCAGCACGTTCTTCTTGCGCACCATGCCGGCGTAGAACAACGCCAGCCCGGGGATCGTCATCAGCAGCACCAGCGCGGTGGCGCTGATCATCCAGGCGGTGTCGCCGGCACTGATCTGGGCGACCGGCGTCAGCAGGGGCACGCCGGTGGCGACCGCGCTGGCGGCCGCACCCGACGCGGCGGCCACGCCCTCAGGCGCTGAAGCGGCACCCGATGCCACACCGGAAGCCGCCGTCGCGGCAGCGTCCGAAACAGCCTGCGCCCATGCACTTGCTGTTGCCCAACAGGCAACACCCACCCCGGCGGCACCCAGCCGCCGCCCCGTTACCGCGCACTGCATCAACAACGTCCTGTAGGTTTAGTGATACCTGTTTTCCAAGCAAGTATCAGACCTGTATCAGAACGTTTCGGCCGCAATTGGCCTCAGCCTCACATCGAGTCGTGCAGCAGCTGCAGGTAGTCTTCGCGGGTTGCGAGTCTAGGGTTCGTTGCATGGCAATGGTCGAGCATCGCACCGTCGATCACGGCCTCGAAGATCTCGGGCGACACCCCCATCTGCGCCAGCCCCGTCGGCAGGCCCAGGCGGGCGTTCAGCTCGCGCACAGCCTCGGCCAGCTCGGTGCCCTGGCTGTCGCAGCCGGGCAGGCCGATGGCGTGCGCCATGCGAGCCAGCCGGTTCTCGCGCCGCATCGAGTCGGCCGAGGCGTTGAAGCGGATCACGGCCGGCAGGAAGACCGCGTTCAAGGTGCCGTGGTGCAGGCGAGGGTTCTTGCCGCCCAGGCTGTGGCTGAGCGAATGCACACAGCCCAGGCCTTTCTGGAAGGCCAGCGCGCCCTGCATGCTGGCACTCATCATGGCCCAGCGGGCGTCGCGATCCTGGCCGTTGCGGGTGGCGCGTTCGATGTGGGCCCAGCCGCGCGCCAGGCCGTCCAGTGCAATGCCGTCGGCGGGAGGGTTCACCGCGCCGGACATGAAGGTCTCAAGGCAATGGGCGATGGCGTCCATGCCGGTGGCTGCCGTCAAGGAAGGCGGCAGCGTCAGTGTCAGCGCCGGATCCAGCAGCGCGGACTTGGGCATCAGGTTCCAGTTGTGGAAGCCCAGCTTGCGGCCATCGTCGACGATGAGGATCGCGCCGCGCGCGACCTCGCTGCCGGTGCCCGCGGTGGTCGGCAC
>NZ_VIDT01000329.1 GCF_006519715.1 Ideonella azotifigens | reverse complement strand
GCGCCAGGTAGGCCACCTGCAGTGCCGTGCCATCGGGCCAGGTGTCGCTCTTCAGCGGCAGTGGCTGGCGCATCAGCCGCTCCCAGCCACTGCCCTGGCGGTGAATGCCCAGCACATCCAGCGCCGCGCTGCGCTCGATCAGCACCGCGCGCATTTCCTTGCCGGCACCGACCTCGTCCAGGTGGCGCAGCGCCGAGTCGATCAGCTCCGGCGCAATCCAGCGGCTGGGCCGGTGGCCAGGCACCGCCTTCTGCAGCTTGATCAGGCCCAGCGTCTCCAGGTGGTTTTCCAGCCCGGGCGCGTCTTCCGGCAGGTAGTCCGTCGGCTTGACCACCTGCGGCAGGTTGTAGGCCGCTTGCCGCACCCGCTCCATCGCCTCTGGCGTGACGTGTTCCGGCACGCGGTCCACGTGATGGCGCTGGGGCAGCCGGAGGGAAACGGGGATGGAATCAGGCATGCAGGAAGGAAAAACGAAACAGGAAATCGGAGGTGCCGCCGGATGAAACTGCCCGGCGGCGGCGCCTGGCATTGTGCCCCTGCGCCAGGCCAATGGCCCTGGCAGCCGCTATGCTCGCCCACGGCCGCCATGCGAAGCGGCAAGCCGCTGCAAAAAGAGGAGATTCACCATGCGCCCCACCCTGTCCCGCCGCCGCCTGCTGCAGGCCGCCCTGCCGCTGCTCGCCGTGCCCGCCTGGCCGCTGGCGCAAGCCCAAAGCGCCTATGCCGGCGGCAAGCCGCTGCGCCTCTTGGTGGGCTTCCCCGCAGGCGGCGGCACCGATGCGATCGCCCGCATCCTGGCCGAGCAGCTGAAGGACGAACTCGGCGTGCCGGTGGTGGTGGAGAACAAACCCGGGGCCGGTGGCCAGCTCGCCGCGCAGTCGCTGAAAACCGCCGCGCCAGATGGCAGCACGCTGTTCCTCAGCCACGACCACACGATTTCCATCCTGCCGCAGGTCGTCAAGACCCCAGGCTTCGAGCCGGCCAGGGACTTCGTGCCCGCAGGCGGCTTCGCCACCTTCGTCAACGCCTTTGCCGTCTCGGGTGGTACGCCCGCGAAGAGCTTCAACGACTACGTCGCCTGGGCCAAGGCGCAAGGCGGCAAGGGCTCGGTCGGCATCCCGGCGCCGGCCTCGGTACCCGAGTTCCTGGTCAAGGTCATCGGCCAGAAATACCAGCTCGACCTGGTGCCGGTGCCCTACCGCGGCAGCGCGCCGATGATGGCCGACATGCTGGGCAACCAGATCCCCGCCGGCACCGGCTCCATCCCCGACTTCATCGAGAACCACAAGAGCGGCAAGCTGCGCGTGGTCGCCGTGCTGGGCAACACCCGCCAGGCCGTGATGCCCGAGGTGCCCACCTTCGCCGAACTCGGCCTGGCCGGCTTCGAGGACGTGCCCTACTACGGCATCTTTGCCCCCGCCGGCACGCCCAGGCCCACGCTGGACCAGTTCTCCGCAGCCCTCGCCAAAGTCATCGCCCAGCCCGCCGTGCACGAACGCCTCACCGCCATGGGCCTGACGGTCGGCCACATGAGCCCGGACGCCCTCGGCGCCCGCGAGAAGGCCTACACGGCGACGTGGACGCGCATCATCAAGGCGAGCGGCTTCCAGCCCCAGTGAACGAAGGCACCCGCGTGGGTGCCCAGCCCGGAGCGCGGCCAGGTGCGAACAGGCAAAGACTCATCGGACAATGCCCGATCTGCTGACGCGCCTGAACCATGACCGACCTCGCCGCCATCCGAATCGTCCCCGCCGATCCCGCCCGAGCGCTGACCCCCGAGCAGAAGCGGTTCAACACCCTGATCCGGCAGATCGAGCAATCGCGCAAGACCCTGGCGGCGTGGCAGGACAACATCGCGCTGTATGCCCAGGCGCACGCACAGGTGCACGTCCCCCTGCTGGAGGAACAGCAGGCCTTGCAGCGGCGCTGGGCCTTCGCGCTGGATTCGGCGCTTGCACGCAAAGGCTGGACGCGCACCGAGCGCGAAACAATGAGTGAACTCGTCTGCAATGCCGCGGCGGAGCTGCTCGGGGCCAACGCTGACGACGCTGAACTCAAGGCGCTGTTCGCCAGGCACGCCGATGTGGACTTCGACACCGACCGCGCGCAAGCACTGCTCGCAATGAAGGACCTGGCCGAGTTGGCGACAGGGCTGGACCTGGGGGATGACGACGGCATCGCCAGCGAAGAGGACCTGATGCAGCGCATGCACCAACAGATGCAGGCGCACACGCAGGCCGCCGATGCCGAGCAGGAGGCCAAGTCATCCCGCCGTCGCAAGAGCGCCGCGCAGCAGCGCCGCGAGGCCGAAGCCCAGCAGGCCACACAGTCGGTGCGCGAGGTCTTCCGCAAGCTGGCCAGCGCGCTGCATCCGGACCGCGAGACCGACGCCGAGCAGCGCACGATCAAGACAGCGCTGATGCAACGGGCCAACCAGGCCTACGAGAACAACGACCTGCTCACGCTGCTGGAGCTGCAGTTGCAGATCGAGCAGGTCGACGCCGGGCACATGACCAATGCAGACACCAAGCGGGTGAAGCACTACAACAAGGTGCTGGCCGAGCAACTGGCCGAACTCAAGACGGAGATCGGCCAGGTCGAGTTCAGCTTCTGCATGGACTTCGGGCTGGCGCCAGGGTCGGGCTTGAACCCGCTCAAGCTGGGCCTACAGCTTGAGCGAGAGACCCAGCGCCTGCGCTTTGAACTGGCCGAGATGGGCAGGGAAATCAACCTGCTCGGCGACACCGCCGCCACCAAGCGCTGGCTCAAAATTGCCCGCCGACGGCTGGCAGACGCCGCCTTCGACATGGACCCGTTCTTTTAGGCGCTGGCCTCGGGGCGGCGGCGGCAACGGATCAGTTGAGGCTGTCTTGACGGTTGCCGCGCTGGATGAGTGGCGCTTGGGCGGTGGCGCATCCCCTCGCTGAAGGACGTTGCGCCCACTGGATGGCCATCCAGATCATCCCATGAGCCATCCCGTCCCTACCATGGCTGCAAGCACTCAGCTCAGCCAAATGACGCAAATCCCAGCCAGCGACCTCAAGACCATCCTGCATTCCAAGCGGGCCAATCTGTACTACCTGGAGCACTGCCGCGTGCTCGTCAACGGGGGTCGCGTCGAGTACGTGACCGACCAGGGCAAGGCGTCGCTCTACTGGAACATCCCCATCGCCAACACCACCACGGTGCTGCTTGGCACCGGCACCTCCATCACCCAGGCCGCCGTGCGTGAACTGGCCAAGGCCGGGGTGATGCTGGGCTTTTGCGGTGGCGGTGGCACCCCGCTTTTTGCGGGCATGGAGCGAGAGCTGGAGGTGGCCTGGTTCCCGCCACAAAGCGAGTACCGCCCCACCGAGTACCTGCAAGCCTGGGTGCGCTTCTGGTTTGACGACGGGCTGCGGTTGGGCGCCGCCAAGGCCTTGCAAAAGGCCAGGCTGGGGCGCCTGCAGCAACACTGGGCCGGCAGCAAAAGCCTGAAAGAGCAAGGTTTTCAGCCCGACCTGGCAGCGCTGTCAGCCGTCATCACGGCCACGCTGCCGGCGCTTGGCGCGGCGCCGGACACCATGAGCCTGCTCACCGAAGAAGCCCGCATGAGCAAACAGCTCTACCGCCTGGCCAGCCAGGCCACGGGTTACGGCGAATTCACCCGCGCCAAGCGGGGCGACAGCACCGATGCCGCCAACCAGTTCCTGGACCACGGCAACTACCTGGCTTACGGCCTGGGCGCCACTGCCACCTGGGTGCTGGGCCTGCCTCACGGCCTGGCGGTGCTGCATGGGAAAACACGGCGCGGCGGCCTGGTCTTCGATGTGGCGGATCTGGTCAAGGACGCCGTCATCCTGCCGCAGGCCTTTGTCTCGGCAATGCAGGGCCACAGCGAACAGCAGTTCAGGCAGGCCTGCATCTCTGCGTTGACTCGCAGCGAAGCGCTTGACTTCATGATCGACACGCTCAAGGAAGTGGCCGAGACCTTCGGCCGCCTGGCCCGCGCCCCGGCGCACACGGCATCGGGCGGAGACGCCGCATGAACGTGCTGCTCATTTCCCAGTGCGACAAGCGCGCCCTGACCGAAACCCGCCGCATCCTCGATCAATTCGCCGAACGGCGCGGCGACCGCACCTGGCAGACCCCCATCACCCAGGACGGGCTGGACACCCTGCGCCGCCTGCTGCGCAAGACCGCGCGCAAGAACACCGCCGTGGCCTGCCACTGGATTCGCGGCCTCGACCATTCCGAGCTGCTTTGGGTGGTGGGCGATGGCCGCAGGTTCAATGAGCAAGGCGCGGTGCCCACCAACACCACCCGGCGCAATGTGCTGCGCACCGAAGACGAAAACCACTGGCACAGCGGCGAGCTGATCCGCCTGCTGGCCGACATGGCAGGCCTGCTGCACGACCTGGGCAAGGCCATCGAAGCCTTCCAGGCCCGCCTGCGGGGCCAACTCGAAGGCCGCAACCTGATCCGGCATGAATGGGTCTCGCTGCGCCTGCTGGAAGCCTTTGTCGGCACCGATGACGATGCCACCTGGCTAGCCCGCCTGGCCAAGCCTGGCCCCGAAGACGATGCGCGCTGGCTCACCCAGCTGCGCTGCGACGGACGCGACGGCGCTTTCGATTCGCCCTTCAAGACCCTCCAGAACGCGCCACTGGCGCTCGCGCTGGGCTGGCTGGTGGTAACGCACCACCGTTTGCCCGTGCTGCCCAAAGATGACGACTTCCAGATGTCGCGCCTGCGCGGCCTGCTAACCCAGGTGCAACCCGCGTGGAACGAGCGCGCCTTCGCGCAGGCCGAGCCCGGCGCTTTCGCCCCCTATTGGCGCTTCCCGCAGGGCCTGCCCGTCACCAGTGAAGCCTGGCGCCGCCGGGCCAGCCGCATGGCCTGCCGGCTGGCCCAGTGGCAGGTGCGCCAGCCGGCCAGCTCGGCCACGGAGGCGCTGCTGAACAACCCCTTCGTGATGCACCTGAGCCGGCTCAGCCTGATGCTGGCCGATCACCACTACTCCCGCCTGGAAGGTGACAGCGCCGAGCGGGTGAAGGCCGATGCCGGCTACCCCTTGTGGGCGAACACCCTTTCCAGCGGCCAGCCCAACCAGCGGCTGGACGAACACCTGCTGGGCGTGGCCCAGCATGGCTCGGAAGTGGCGCGCTTTCTGCCCAAGCTGGCGCAGCACCTGCCGCGCCTGGGCCGCCACCCCAGCCTGAAGCAGCGCGCCAAGTCCGAGCGCTATCGCTGGCAGGACAAATCGGCCGAGCTGGCCGCCGGCCTGCGCGAGCGTGCGGAGCAGCACGGCGCCTTCATCGTCAACATGGCCTCCACCGGCTGCGGCAAGACCTTGGCCAACGCCCGCATCATGTACGCGCTGGCCGATCCGGCCCTGGGGCTGCGCTGCGCCTTCGCGCTGGGCCTGCGCACGCTGACGCTGCAGACCGGCCAAGCCTTCCGCGACATGTTGAACCTGGGCGATGACGACCTGGCCATCCGCGTGGGCGGCTCCGCCAGCCGGGCCTTGTTCGAATTCCACGAGGCCCAGGCCGAGGCCACCGGGTCCGCCTCCCGGCAGGAACTGCTGGAAGAAGACAGCCACGTGCTGTTCGAAGGCGCCACCGACCAGCACCCGCTGCTGCGCCGCGCCGTGGCCGACCCCGAAGTGCGCAAGCTGCTGCTGGCCCCGCTGCTGGTCTGCACCATCGACCACCTCACCCCCGCCACCGAAAGCCAGCGCGGGGGCCGGCAGATCGCGCCCATGCTGCGCCTGATGAGCGGCGATCTGGTGCTGGACGAGCCCGACGACTTTGACCTGGCCGACCTGCCGGCCTTGACCCGCCTGGTGCACTGGGCCGGCCTGCTGGGCGCGCGGATGCTGCTCTCCTCGGCCACCTTGCCGCCAGCCTTGATCCAGGGCCTGTTCGAGGCCTACCGCAATGGGCGCCAGCACTACCAGCGCAACTGCAGCGCCCGCCCCGGCGGCGCCGAGACCCCGCCGGCGGTCTGCTGCGCCTGGGTAGACGAATTCAACCAGCAGGCGCAGG
>NZ_VIDT01000328.1 GCF_006519715.1 Ideonella azotifigens | reverse complement strand
GCCGAGCAGGCGGCGCGGCTCGGGGTGGGCGAGGATGCGGCCGTTGGCATCGGTGACGATCACGGTGGCACCGGTGTCGCCTGCGTTGCCGTTGGTGCTTTCGACCAGGTCCGACAGCAGCTCGCGGCTGGCCAGCTTCATCGCGCCGCCGATCACGCCATGCACGCGGCCGCTGCCGATGTCGGTCAACGGATGCACCAGCGCCACGACGGGCTGGCCCAGCACGCGGTCGGGCAGCGGCTCGGAGATGGCGGGCCTGGCCTGGGTGATGGCGGTCTGGAAGTAGTCGCGGTCGCCGATCCACACCTGCGGATGGCGCAGGCCCTGGCTGTCGGCAACCAGCAGCACCTTGCCATTGGCATCGGCCACGAACACATAGCTGAACAGCTCGCGCAGTGCGGGCGTGGCCTGGAGGGCGCTGGCCAGCCGCTGCGGATCGGCCAGCGTGGCCTCGTCCAGCAGGCTGGCGCTGGCGCGCAGTGCACGCTGCAGTTCCACGCAACGGCGCGACAGCACCGCGGCGCTGCGCACCACGCCGTCCAGCTCGCGCTGGCGCTGCATCTGCAGCAGGTCGCGCTCGGCGTGCTGGGTCAGCTGCACCGTGATCAGGCCAATGCCCAGCGCCAGCACCAGCACGCCGATGGCCGTGAGGCGGAACTTCAGCGAGGCGAACAGCGTGGACAGGCAGGCGGGCACGGACATGTTGTCCGTCTATCGGCCCCGCAGCTGCCTGACTTGAGCCAGGGGTCGGCGCCTGGTTCGGGCGCCGACGCCGGTTGTCACCGGCAGTTCAGCTTCCCGTGCCTGCCTTGGCCGGGCTTCCCAGCTGGGCCCACAAATACGCAAATTCCAGCGCCTGGCGGTCGGCCAGCTGGGCGTTGTCGGCCGCACCGCCGTGGCCGCCTTCGATGTTCTCGTAGTACAGCACCGGGTGGCCCTGCGCCATCATGCGGGCCGCCATCTTGCGCGCATGCCCGGGGTGGACCCGGTCGTCGCGCGTGGAGGTGACGAAGAAGACCCGCGGGTAGTGGGTCTTCTGGTGCACGTTCTGGTATGGGCTGTACTTGGAGATGAAACTCCATTCGGCCGGGTCGTCAGGGTTGCCGTATTCGCCCATCCAGCTGGCGCCGGCCAGCAGCTTGTTGAAGCGCTTCATGTCCAGCAGCGGCACCTGGCAGACCATGGCGTTGAACAGGTCCGGCCGCTGCATCATCACCGCGCCGACCAGCAGGCCGCCGTTGCTGCCGCCCTGGATGCCCAGTTGCTGGCGGGTCGTGATGTTGTTGGCCAGCAGGTCTTCGGCGACGGCGATGAAGTCGTCGTAGCTCTTCTGCTTGTGCGACTTGATGGCCGCCTGGTGCCAGGCCGGGCCGAACTCGCCGCCGCCGCGGATGTTGGCCACCACCAGCACGCCGCCCTTGCGCAGCCAGCCATGGCCCCAGCTGGCCGAGTACCAGGGCTGCATCGAGACCTCGAAGCCGCCATAGCCGTAGAGCAGCGTGGGGTTCTTGCCGTTGGCAATCGCGCCCTGTGGCCAGACCACGAAGTAGGGCACCCTGGTGCCGTCCTTGGACTTGGCAAAGCGCTGCTCGACGCGCATGCCGGCGGTGTCGAAAAACGCAGGGCGCGCCTTGATGCGCTCCAGCTGGTCCTGGTCGGCACGGCCGAGGTATAGTGAGTCGGGCGTCAGGAAGTCGACGTACGAGACGAAGAAGTGCTCGGCCAGCGGGTCGTCTGCCACCTGCGGGTCGTGCAGCGGCTGGACCTGCAGTGCGCCGGGGAAGGGTGTCTTCAGCTCGCGCTGCTGCCATTCCCCACCTTTTTCATTCGCCACCTTGCGCCAGGCGACGACACGGTTGGCCACGTTGTCCAGCACGTCCAGCAGCACCTGGCTGCGGGTGGTCGACCAGCCTTCCAGCGAGCGGGTGGCGGTGGGCGTGAACAGTGCGGTGAACTGGCGTTCGCCGCGCAGGTAGGCCTCGGCCGGGGCCATCAGCAGCGAGCCGCTGGCCCAGGTGCTGCCACCCACGGCCCAGTCGCTGCGCAGCTTGATCAGCAGCGCATCGCGCCAGAACGAGATCTGGGCGTCGGCCGGCTTGGCGACCGGCGTGCTCTTGCCGTCGTGCCAGAGCACCAGTTCGTCGGTGAAGAAGTCGGGCGCGCGGCCGAAGACCACGCGCTCGAAGCCAGGCGTGTGGTCGACCGAGATCGAGGCCGCGACGTCGGTCTTCTGCGCCTCGTAGACCGTGCGCGCGGCCGACAGCGGCTCGCCGCGCTTCCAAAGCTTGACCACGCGCGGGTAGCCGGAGTCGGTCAAGGAGCCGGGGCCGAAATCGGTGCCGACGAAAAGGGTGTTCTCGTCCAGCCATGCCACGTCCGACTTGGCCTCGGGCAGCGTGAAGCCTCCGTCGACGAAGCGCCGCGTGGCCAGGTCGAATTCGCGGACCACGGTGGCGTCCGCCCCGCCGCGCGACAGCGCGACCAGCGCCCGCGTGGACTTGCCGCCCAGCCGCGTGGCCCGGCTCCAGACCCAGTTCTCGTTCTCGGCCTTGGCCAGCGCGTCCAGGTCCAGGATCACGTCCCACTGCGGCTCGGCCTGGCGGTAGCTGTCCAGCGTGGTGCGGCGCCACAGGCCACGCGGGTGGGCGTGGTCCTTCCACAGGTTGTAGAGGTACTCGCCCTCGCGGCTGACCAGCGGAATGCGGTCGCGCGAGTCGAGGATGTCCTTCAGCCGGGTGCGCGTGGCTTCGAAGTCCGGCTGGGCTTCCAGCACGCTGCGCGACGCGGCGTTGTGTTCGCGGACCCAGTTCAGCGCCTTGTCGCCCAGCACGTCTTCCAGCCAGAGGTAGGGGTCCTCGGTAGCGACAGCGGTGGGAGCGACGGCGGCTGCGGCCGCGGAGATGGGATTTTGTGCCATGGCCAGTGGGGTGCCGGCCGCACCCAACAGGGCGAGGGCCTGGCGGCGGTTGAAGTGGGACATCGTCGGGACGCTTGTGGCGGTACAACACCAGCCGCCGGATCGGCGCTGGCACGGAACCGTCATGATAGGACGATGCCGCTTCCTGGTTCGGCGCGGGGCGGACGAGGCTTGTCGGCGGCCTGGGGGCGCTGTTCAGCGCTTGGCGTGCAGGCCCTTGAGCAGCTTGGGCTCGACGGTGATGGAACGGCTCGCGTCACCGACCCAGATCTGGCCTTCCTGCACCGTGACCTGCAGCTGCATGGTGCGCTGGGCCAGCGTGGCCAGCTCCTTGCTTTGGTCGGCCGGCACCTGCCAGACCTCCAGGTTGGGCAGTCGAACGACCTTGCCTTCCAGCGCCTGCCACCAGATGGGCACGGCGCTGGCGAAGGCCCACAGCTTGACCACTTCCGAGCGGCCGCAGGCCTTGGCCAGGCGCCGGTCGTCGGGCTGGCCGACCTCGATCCACTGCACCAGCTGGCCGGTCAGGTCCTTCTGCCACAGGTCCGGCGCGTCCGGATCCGACAGGCCGGCGGTGAATTCCAGGTTGCCGCGCAGGTCGTCGGCCGGCACGGAAAGGGCGAACGCCAGCAGCCGCATCATCATGCGTTCGTCGTTTTCCGACGGGTGGCGGGCCAGCGTGATCGCATGGTCGGCGTAAAGCGCGCGGTCCATGTCAGCGATCTGCAGCTGGGCCTTGAAGACGGTGGATTTGATGGCCATGGGGTGCGACAGCGGAACAGCCCGCCCAACGTGAGCGGGGTCCGAAGTGTAGGCGCTGGGCTGCGCAAGCCGCCCGAAGCCTCAAGTTGCGAAAGCCTGAGCCGATAGCCAGGGTATCTACCAATAGTGACGCCGGAGGCGATGCCCAGGCATCGAGCAGGCGACCGCATCATGATTTCCTTGCTGCTGAAGTTCCGGCTGCGTGCCCGTCTGTCGCTGTGCCTGGCGGGCGTGACCTTGCTGATGGCGCTGGCCTCTGCGGTGGGGGCCTGGCGCCTGCGCGTGCTGTCGGACGTGGCCGCCGAGCTCGGCGGCGTGGCGGCCGAGCGCGCACTGCTGGCGCGCGAGCTGCACGCCATCGTCGAGATCAGTTCCTTCCGCGCCGAAGCCTTGCTGGTGAGCGATGACAAGGCGCTGGCCACCCGCGTGGGCGCCGACCGCAAGCGCACCTCGGAGCGCTCAGCCGAGCTGCGCAAGCGCCTCGAATCGCTGCTGGACGACGCGCAGTCGCTGGCGCTGATGAAGCAGATCGACGCCGCAGGCAACCAGTTCCGCGACGTGCGCACCGCATTGGTCAAGCGCGATGCAGAAGGCTCGCATGTGTCGACCGAGGAAATTGAGCAGAAGCTGCGGCCCGCAGCGGCAGCCTATGCGAAGGCGGTCGACGAGTTGGCCAAACACGAAGCTTCGCTGGTCGAAGAGAAGCGGGCCGATGCCGTGGCTTCAGCCCGCACCGGCGAAGCGCTGCTGCTTGCGGGCGTGGTCGCCGGCCTGCTGGCATCAGCCCTGCTGGGCTGGGCGCTGACCGTGTCCATCCTGCGGCCGCTGCAGCAGGCGCAAGCCCTGGCGCGCCGCGTGGCCGACGGCGACCTGACGCCGCAGCGCTGGGACAGCCGCAGCCCGGACGAAGTCACCGCTCTGGTGACCGAGCTGCAGGGCATGCAGGCCATGCTGGCGCGCCTGGTCGGCGAAGTGCAGCAGGCCAGCGAACAGATTGGCACCGCCAGCCGCGAGGTGGCCACCGGCAACCTGGACCTGAGCCAGCGCACCGAGCAGACCGCCAGCAACCTGCAGCAGACCGCCAGCGCGATGGAGCAGCTGACCGGCACGGTGCAGCAGAGCGCCGAGTCGGCCCGGCAGGCGAATGCGCTGGCGGGCAGCGCGACTTCGGTGGCCGCGAGGGGTGGCGAAGTGGTCGGCCAGGTGGTGACGACGATGAACAGCATCAGCGCCAGCTCGCGCAAGATCGCCGACATCATCGGCGTGATCGACGGCATCGCCTTCCAGACCAACATCCTGGCGCTGAATGCCGCGGTGGAGGCGGCGCGGGCCGGTGAGCAGGGCCGCGGCTTTGCCGTGGTGGCCAGCGAGGTGCGTTCGCTGGCGCAGCGCTCGGCGGGTGCGGCGCGCGAGATCAAGTCGCTGATCGGCGCGTCGGTCGAAAGCGTCGAATCCGGTGCGCGCCTGGTGCAGAACGCGGGCGAGACGATGGGCGAAATCGTCAGCAGCGTGCAGCGCGTGGATCACATCATTCGCGAGATTTCGCATGCGGCCAGCGAGCAGAGCACCGGCATCGGCGAGATCGGCCGCTCGGTCAACCAGCTCGACCAGATGACCCAGCAGAACGCAGCGCTGGTCGAAGAGTCCGCCGCCGCGGCGCAAAGCCTGAAGGACCAGGCCCAGCGCCTGGCGGACGTGACCGCGCGCTTCCGCGTCGCGGCCTGAACTTCAACCCTTCTTTGCTTCGTCGGCCTGCTTGAGTTCCCACTGCGCCAGGCCGGCCGCGGCCTTGGCGCGCACCTTGGCCTGCAGCCAGCCGCTCCAGCCCATCAGCAGGCCAATGGGGCCCAGCGCCTGGCGGCTCCAGCGCCAGAAGTCGAACACATCCACATGGCGCAGCAGCAGGCCTTCCTGCAGCTGCATCTTCGCGGTGATGATGTTGTGCACCGGGCGGCCTGTGCTGCTGAAGGTGTACCAGGCTTCCCATTGCACCGTGGCCTCGGTCTCGGTGCTGCTCAGCAGCTTGTATTCGAGCCGGAAGTCGCGTGCATTGGCGCTGAGCATGCGCCACATCATGCCGATCTCGGCGCCGTGCAGGTCGAAGACCGGGTCGGTGAAATGCGCCTGCGGGTGGTAGCAGGCCTGCATGGCAATGCCATCGCGCCGGGTGAAGGCGTCGTAGAAACGGGTGGCGAGTTCGACCGGGGTGGCCAATGGGGTGTTCGGCATCGGCGCAGTTTAGGTGGCAGCAGGCATTGCCGACTCCGGGATTGCCAGGCCTGTGACCGGCAGCGCGTGGCCAGCCTTGGCGCTGGCGCGGCCCAGGTCCAGCAGCTGCATCACGGCCAGCGCT
>NZ_VIDT01000327.1 GCF_006519715.1 Ideonella azotifigens | reverse complement strand
CATGCCAGCCGCGCGAGTGCGCAATGCCTTCGGCCACGCTGCGCTCGCTCAGCTCGGACAGGTCCAGCCCGGCGCAGAAGTGTTCGCCTTCGCCGCTCAGCAGCACCGCGCCCACGTCTTCCGGCAGGTTCAGCAGGGCGGTGTGCAGCTGGGCGATCAGCGGGTCGTTCAGCGCATTGCGCTTGGCCGGGCGGTTCAGCCGCAGGTGGGCCACGGCGCCTTGCTGGCTGATCTGCAGCAACGGCAGCCCGGCCAGCAGGCCGGTGGCGGGGGTGAAATCCGGGAGGGTCATGGGCAGGTGCCGGTGGAGGCAGAAAAATGATTCAGCAACTTAATCATTATTTGCGCTGGCGCGCCCGCAGATCAATCGAATATTTGTCCGTGAAAACCCCGATGACGCACCCGTCAATTGATTGTTTTACTTAAACAAATTTGGAGCTTTCTCGATGAACCTGGACGAGCTGATCGCGATCGACACACACACCCACCTGGAGGTGTCCTGCCGCAACCCCTTCGACAACTACGGCGAGGAGTTCGACCGTGCGGCCGACAAGTACTTCCGCTCGTCGCGCCGGCCGACGATGGACGAGACGATTGCCTACTACCGCGAGAAGAAGATCGGCTTCGTGAACTTCACGGTGGACGCCGAAACGCAGATGGGCCGGCGGCGCATTCCGAACGAGGAGATCGCCGAGGCCGCGCTGGCCAACCCGGACATCATGATTGCCTTCGGCAGCATCGACCCGCACAAGGGCAAGATGGGCGCCCGCGAGGCGCGCAAGCTGATCGAGGAATACGGCGTCAAGGGCTTCAAGTTCCACCCCACGGTGCAGGGCTTCGAGCCGGCCGACCGCATGGCATGGCCGCTCTATGAAGTGATCGCCGAATACCAGCTGCCGGCCATCTTCCACAGCGGGCATTCGGGCATTGGCAGCGGCATGCGCTGCGGGGGCGGCCTGCGGCTGCAGAACTCCAACCCGATGATGGTCGAGGACGTGGCGATTGCCTTCCCCGACATGCAGATCGTGCTGGCCCACCCGTCCTGGCCCTGGCAGGACGAGGCCATCTCCCTGGCCATGCACAAGCCCAACGTGTGGATTGACCTGTCAGGCTGGAGCCCGAAGTACTTCCCCGCGCAGCTGGTGCAGTACGCCAACACGCTGCTGAAGGACCGCATCCTGTTCGGCAGCGACTTCCCGCTGATCACGCCCGAACGCTGGATGAGCGACTTCGAGGAAGCCGGCTTCAAGGACCAGGTCAAGCCGCTGATCCTCAAGCAGAACGCGGCCCGGCTGCTGAAGCTGGGGCCTTACGCCGAGCAGGCCGCCGCCGCCGCCGCCGACCGCGCCTGAGCCGCCACCGGTTCAGGCGGTCTCGCGCGAGACCACGGTGAACCCCACCTCGACCCTGCGTTTGGCGACGGGCAGGCCTTCGGCCCGGGTGGCGAGCATCGCAGCCGCAATGCGGCCGATGGCGTCGCCATCGATCCGGACGGTGGTCAAGGCGGGCACCACGCTGCTGGCAAAGTCCAGGTCCCCGAAGCCGACCACGGCCAGGTCGCCCGGGACCGCCACTCCCATGACACGGCATTGGGTCAACACGCCCAGGGCCAGCATGTCGGAGCTGCAAAAGACAGCGTCGATGCGCGGTGGCGCCTGGCGCAGCAGCGAGTCGATCGCCTGGCGCCCTTGCGCGTGGGTGGTGGGGGCCGTCAGCATGTGCGTGACGGGCGGGGGCAGGCCCAGCATCGCGGCGGTTTGCAAAAAGCCCTCGCGGCGTCGGGCGGCGCGCGGATCGTCGCCGGAGATCAGCGCCAGATGCCGATGCCCCTTGCCATGCAGATACCGGCAGACCTCGGATCCGAGCTGCACCTGCGAGACACCGACCAGCATGTCCAGCGGTGCCTCGGTTTCGTCCCAGGTCTCGACGATCGGGATGCCGCAGGACTGCAAGGCCCGCCGTCCCTCTTCCGAGTGCATCACGCCGGTCAGGAAAATGCCTTCGGGCCTGCGGCCGATGGCGGCGCGCAGCAAGTCATCCTCGCGGTGCGCGCCGTAGCCGCTTTCGCCGATCATGAGCTGGATGCCGCGCTCACGCAGCGCCTCGGAAAGCGCGCCGATCATGCCTGCGAACAGTTGACCGGTGGTCGTCGGGATGAGGGCGACCACCAGCCGGCTCTTCAGGGACCGCAGCCCGCCCGCTGCGAGGTTGGGCACATAGCCGGTGCGGTGGATGGCGGCTCGCACGCGTTCCAAGGTCGGGCCGGCGACGCGATGCGGTTCATTCAGCGCTCGGGACACCGTCATCAGGGACACCCCCGCGAGGGCGGCGACCTGATGAATGGTCACTGCGCCGCGGGTCTCGGTGGAGGCCGGCGGCGGCGGCGGGTCAGAAGGGGGGAGGGCCATGCGATGGGGGATTCTAGAAGTCACCCGGCGACGCGCCCGTTCCCCGGGGAAACACTGAGGCGAACGCCTTTGACTTGGCCTGATGTTAACGTTAACAATTGCCAAGGTGCCCAGAGGCTGTTGCCGGCCAAAGCCGAGCTTTCGCCGCGCGGAGAGCCGGTCTTGCGGTGCGCTGGCGCTCCGGTGAGCGGGCTGCCGTCGGCCGAGGCACCTTGTTCGACCTTGCAGGAGAGATCATGTTCAAAGCCAAATCGCCGATGCGACGGTGGGTCGCGCTCGCGCTGGCCACCGTCGCCCTGGGCGGCCTGACTTCCATGGCGCAGGCAGCCTATCCCGAGCGGCCGGTGACCCTGGTGGTGCCTTTTCCGCCGGGGGGCTCCACCGATGCGATCGCGCGGACCTTGGGGGCCAAGCTTCAGGACAAGTTGGGCGGCACCTTCATCGTGGAAAACCGACCGGGCGCCACGGGCACCATCGGCGCAGGCCAGGTCAAGCGCGCAGCGCCGGACGGGTACACGCTGATGGTGTCGTCTTTGGGGCCTTATGTGATCGCGCCGCACTTGATCAAAAACGTGGCCTATGACGCAGCCAGGGACTTCGATCTGCTGACCGTGGCGGTGCAGGCGCCGAATGTGCTGGTCGTCCCGGCGGCATCGCCCTTCAAGTCGGTGGCCGACCTGCTTGCCGCGTTGAAGAAAGACCCGGGCAAGCTGAGCTTCGCTTCCTCGGGCAATGGCTCTTCGGATCATCTGACCGCTGAACTGTTCTGGCAGCAGACCGGCACGTCGGCCTTGCACGTGCCCTACAAAGGGGGCGCCCCGGCCATGACCGATTTGCTCGGCGGGGTGGTGGACGCTTCGTTCCAGAACATCAACGCCGTGATCCCTCACATCAACGCCAACAAGCTGCGGGCGCTCGCCGTGACCGGCGACAAGCGCTCCCCGCTGCTGCCTCAGACCCCCACGCTCGGTGAGGCCGGCGTGCATGGCGCGGATGTCTACTCCTGGCAGGCCGTGGCGGCACCAAAAGGGCTGCCCCCCGACGTGAAAGCCAAGCTTCATGCCGCGATCGTCAGCGCACTCAACGATCCGTCGGTGAAGCCCAAGCTTGTGGAGCAGGGGTTCGAGATCGTCGGCAACACGCCGGAGCAGTTCAAGGCCATGCAGGCTTCCGAATTTGCCCGGTGGAAGAAGGTGATCGAGGTCGGCCACATCACGGCCGACTGAGTGGCCTGAGCGGCCCGAGCGCGCGCCCAGGCCGCTGGGCAGCAACGGCTCAGGCGGCTTCGGCCAGCAGCTCGCTGAAGCGCGCCGTGTCGATGTTGGCACCACACACCACCAGGGCCACGCGCTTGCCGGCCAGAGCCCCGCGCAAGGGTCCCAGCAAGGCCGCGGTGGACGCGGCGGAGGCCGGCTCCACCGCCAGCTTCATGTCCCGGAACAGGTGGTGCATGGCCGCGACCATCTCGCGGTCGTTCACCCGAACGATCTCGTCCACGAAGCGCCGGCACACGCCGTAGCTGTAGGCCAGCGCATAGGGCGCGCAGAGGCTGTCGGCCACGGTGTCCACGCGCGCCAGCACCTGTGGCGCATTGGCCTGGAAGCTGCGGTACATCGCATCGGCACCGAAGGGCTCGACGCCGAAGACCTGGGTGCGCGGGTTGAGCTGCTTCACCGCCGCGGCAATGCCGCCGCACAGCCCGCCGCCGCCCACCGGCACGACCACCGCGTCCAGCCACGGCACCTGTCGCATCAGCTCCAGGCCGATGGTGGCCGTGCCTTCGGCGGTCAGCGGGCCGTCGAACGGATGGATCATGCTGAGGCCTTCGGTGGCTGCCTGCTGTGCCTGGGCAAAGGCCTGGTGGATGGTGTCGGTCAGCAGCACCTCGGCGCCTTGCTCGCGGCAGGCGGCCACGCGCACCGGGCTGGCATGGCGCGGCATGAACAGCAGGGCATGCGTGCCGGCGGTGCGTGCGGCGTAGGCCACCGCCACCGCATGGTTGCCGGCACTGGCGGCTACCACGCCGCGCGTCAGCGCAGGCGCGTCCAGCGCCTGGATGCAGTTCAATGCGCCGCGCAGCTTGAAGCTGCCGGTGTGCTGGAACAACTCCAGCTTCAGCCAGACCTCGGTCTGCGGGGCGAGCTGGCTGGCGGCGCCGGTCTGCCATTGCCATACCGGCGTGTGCAGCACCTGGCCGGCCAGCCGCCGGGCAGTGCGCTCGATGTCGCACAGCAGGGGATGGGCAGTGGACTCCGTGCCCGGGTGGGCGGACGAAGCGGAATGAGGCATGGGAATTCTCCGTGGGTCAACGCGTGGGATGGCGCGGGAAGCGCGCCGCTGCAGGCGAGGGGACCGTTGGGCACCGGCGTGACGCCGCAGCTCAACGGTCCTGGAGAATTCGAATCGCGAAGGGAAGGGCCGCAGCCATCGACGCGCAGCACAGCACGCGGGCCACGAGGCGCGGCGCAGGCTGAAGGCGTGGAGGGCGGGAGGTCACGGGCGGATGATCGCACAGCGCCGGATCCGGCGCCTCCGCCGGTCGCTTCAGTCGATGGCGCCTTCGCCCTCCAGGCCGAACTGCGAGGCCATCTCGGCCCACAGCACGGGCGGGCAATTGCGCTGCACGACGGGCCGCAGGCGGCGCCATTGGCTGCGTGAACAGGCGTTCTGCAGGCCCCAGGCGAAGACCCGCGTCGCGACCACGGGCGGCTGCGAGGTCGAGCCGAACTCGGCCAGGTGGCGCGTCACCCAGCCGACGGACCAGTCGAAATCCGGCAGTTGCTCGGTCGGCACGATCACGCGCTCGTGCACGACGCGGCCGCGTGCCTTCGGGGTCGGCGCGGCCTGCATGGTCAGCGGCGTGACCACTGCTTCCTCGTGCAGCAGGTGGCCAAGGTGCACCTCGCGCCAGGCGGCCCAGGTGCCGTATAGCAAAGCCGGACTGCCGGCCGCCAGCGCGGCATCCACTCGCGCGGCAAAACGCGCTTCCTCCTGGTGCTCGTCCGGCAGGTGGGCGGCGGTGATCGCCCCGGCACCCACCTCGTCCAGCAGTGCGAACATGGTGTGGTCCTCCATCGCCACATGCACGGCGAGCGCACGCTGCAGGTCCCGCCATTCGGTGGCGAAGCTGGCGCTGTCGCCCAGCTTCAGCGCCTCGTGCTGCAGGCGGATGCTGGTGCGGAAGGCCTCGTGCGTGTTGCGCAGGATGGCAAACGACATTGGACTGGGCGCATCTGCATTGGTCGCGCTCGTCGCGGGCGCCTCGATGCGGGGTTCGGCTGTCAGGGAAGCTTGGGTCATGTAGGCACCTGTGTCGGGAGTGGGGCGGTGGCTGGCCAGCGGTGGGCAGCGCGTGGTTCGAACTGTGGATGTCGCCCCGCCTGGCGTCCTCAAACGGTCCCAAAACTTCGCCAAAATCGGCCCCTGGCGCCTGCTCCCGCAGCTGCTTCGCCGCCTCGCGCTCGGAAAGGACGCGTCTTGCCGAACCCCCAACCTCGATCACCGGTCATCGCGCCTTTGCGTTTCGGGCCGTCCCGGCGCTTCGAGCTGCAGCCGGAGGAGGGCCGCCTGCTGGTGGACGGCCAGCCCGCGACGCTGGGCCGGCGGGCGCTGGACCTGCTGATCGCGCTGGCCGAGCGGCCCGAACACCTGCTGACCAAG
>NZ_VIDT01000326.1 GCF_006519715.1 Ideonella azotifigens | reverse complement strand
TTCGCGCTGCCGTTCACCGTGCCGCCGCTGACGGTCTCGCTGCTCTGGCATCCGCGCCTGGAGGCCGACCCGGCACAGCGGTGGCTGCGCGGCTGCGTGCGGGAAGTGGTGGCCGAGGTGCTGGGCGGCGACCCGCTCAGCTTTCCCGGTTGAACCTTCAGCGCGCTGCGCTGGTCCGCCAGATCACGTTGCCCACGTCGTCGGCCACCAGCAGCGCACCCTTGCTGTCGATGGCCACGCCCACCGGCCGGCCGTGCGCGTCGCCCTGGTCGTCGACGAAGCGGGTCAGCACATCGATGGGCTGGCCCGAAGGCTTGCCATCCGTGAACGGCACGAACACCACCTTGTAGCCCACCGGCGGCTTGCGGTTCCACGAGCCGTGTTCGCCAATGAACATGCCGCCGGCAAACGGCGCCGGCAGCGCAGTCTTGTCGGCCGCGGCCAGGCCCAGCGCGGCGACGTGCGCGCCCAGCGCGTAGTCCGGTGGGATGGCCTTGGCGACCAGCGCCGGGTTCTGCGGCTTGGCGCGCTCGTCCACGTGCTGGCCGTAGTAGCTGAAGGGCCAGCCGTAGAAAGCGCCCTGCTTGACGGAGGTCAGGTAGTCGGGCACCAGGTCGTTGCCGAGCTCGTCGCGCTCATTGGCCACGGTCCACAGCACCTTGCCCTGCCAGGCCATGCCGTTGGGGTTGCGCAGGCCGGTGGCGAACAGGCGCTTGCTGCCGCTGGCGCGGTCCACTTCCCAGATCGCCGCGCGGCCCTCTTCGGCGGCCAGGCCGTTCTCTGCCACGTTGCTGTTCGAGCCCACGGTCGCGTAGAGCTTGGTGCCATCTGCCGAGGCGATGATGTTCTTGGTCCAGTGGTGGTTGATCGTGCCGGCGGGCAGGTCGGTCAGCTTCTGGCCTTTTTCGCTGATGCCGGTGGCCCCTGGCGTGTACGGGAAACGCACGATGGCATCGGTGTCGGCGATGTAGAGCTCGTTGCCCACCAGCGCCATGCCAAACGGCGAATTCAGGCCCTGCAGGAACACCGTCCTGGTCTCGGCCACGCCGTCGCCATCGGCGTCGCGCAGCAGCGTGATGCGGTTGGGCGACTGCACGCCGGCGCCGGCCTTGGCCTGCACCTTTTTCTGCACCGCGCCCCGGATGCCCTTGCCGTCGTCCGGCTTGGGTGGCGCGTCGGTCTCGGCCACCAGCACGTCGCCGTTGGGCAGCACGTACAGCCAGCGCGGATGGTCCAGCCCGGTGGCGTAGGCGTTCACCGCCAGGCCGGCGGCGGCCGTGGGCTTTTCGCCTGCGGCCCAGCCCTTGGCCGGCGCGATCTGCATGGTCGGCAGCAGGCTTTTGTCGACCGGCTTGATGACCGGATTCGGGCCAACCGTGTCCGCCGGCGAAGGCACCGGGCTGCGGCCCGCTTCGACGATGCCGGCGCAGGCGGCAACGCCTGCCAGCGAAGCCGCGAGGGCCGAGAGTTTGAGGAGTGTGGAACGGAGCATGGGTGGTGCGTCGCATCGGGTGCGGCAAAGCCGCGATCCCCAATGCTTGCCCCCGGCCCGCGCCGTGGCTGTCAGCCAGCCGACCCATCCCGTGTGGGACTGGGCCTGCAGAGCTTCTCAGCTCACAACCTCAGGTCACAACAACAGCCACGCCAGCAGCACGCCCACCGGCAGCGTCAGGTAGGGCGGCTGCTTCAGCCGCCAGACCAGCAGCCAGGCCACCGCCACCATCAGCCCGCCCTGCCACGACAGGCCGTGCCCCGGCAGCTTCAGCAGCAGCGAGATTGCGCCGCCGGCGATCAGGCCGACCACCGCGCTGCGCACACCCAGCATGGCGTGCTGGAAGCGGCGCGAGCCTTTGAGCTGCTCGGTCATGCTGTTCACGCCCACGGAAATCACCGCGGTGGGCAGGTAGATGCCCAGCGTGGCGATCAGCGCGCCACCCAGGCCGGCCACCTGCATGCCGGTGAAGGTGGCGATGCTGAGGATGGGGCCCGGCGTGACCTGGCTGGCCGCGAGGCCGGCGCTGAAGCTGGCATGGTCCAGCCAGCCCAGGTGGTCCACGATCAGGCCTTCGAGCATCGGCACCATGACCAGCCCGCCGCCGAAGAGCGTGGTACTCAGCCCGCCAAAGACCAGGCCGACCTTGGCCAGCAGCACCTCGGGCAGCAGCGCCGGCACCACCTGGAACAGCGCCAGGCCCGCAGGGGCGATGCACAAGGCCAGTGCCAGAGGATGCAGGCGGCGCTGCGCGGCCTCGGGTGCCACCACCTTGGGCGCAGGCCAGGTGAACAGCGCCACCAGCGCCGCCATGGCCAGCACGTAGATGGCCGCGCCCCAGTACGGCACCGCCAGCAGCAACACGCCGCAGACAACCGCCAGCCCCCGCTCCTTCAGGCCTGGCGTGGCCTTCTTGGCCTGGTTGAAGGCGGCCTGCCCCAGGATCATGGCCAGCGGTGGCAGCACGCCCGCCATCAGCGCGCGCTGCAGGTCGGGATGCTGCGCCAGCAGCGCGTAGCCGCCCCACAGCATCAACGTGATCACGAAGCCCGGCAGCACGATGCCGGCCAGCGCCGCGGCAAAGCCGCCCCAGCCGGCCAGTCGGTAGCCCATCACCGCCAGCGCGTTGACGGCCTGGGGGCCCGGTAGCATCACGACCAGGGCGATCAGGTCACCGAAGTCCTGCTCGGACAGCCATTGGCGCTGCTTGACGAAGCGTGTCTGCGCCTGCGCCAGCAGCGCCATGAAGCCGCCCCAGGCGGTCAGCCCCAGCACCACGCAGTCGGCGAACAGCAGGGCCTTGCGGGGGCCCGGCAATGCTTCATCGGGAGGCGAGGGCGGGGTCAACGTGGTGGTGTTCATGGCGGCGCCTCGTTCAGGCCGCCACGCCACGGGCGCGGATGGCGGCCAGCAGGTCTTCCTGCGGCTTGCGGGCAGCGGCGTCTTCGGGGGAGAGTTCCTCCCGCACCGCGGACTTGCGGCGGCGGTTTTCTGCACCCAGGGCCATCATCATGGCCTCATCGTAGCTGCGCGGCAGTTCCTGCGTGCCGACCAGTTCCAGCTCGTAGTCCAGCGCCACCAGTGCGTCGCCGGCCACCGACTCGAAGTCGATGATCTCGTCGCGGGTCAGGCCTTTGAGCCACTTCTTGCTGTTGCCGGCCATCACCGGTTGCTTCACGTTGGCCCACATCTGGCCCGAGGCTGCGGTCTTGCTGGCTTCTTCGGACTGGTGGAAGTCCAGCATCGCCGGATGGAAGTCGATGCCCAGCCAGCGACACAGCAGCTGCAGCGTGGACTCCGAGTTGCGGGTCAGTTCCTCGTAGGACAGCGCCAGGTACTGGGTGGCCGGCACGCGGCGGCCGCATTCCAGCGCCAGCATCTGCTCGCGCTGCCACTGCTGGGCCACGTGGAAGGCGGTCTTCTCGCCGACCACCGCCTTCAGGAAGGACAGGCAGACATCGCGTCCGTCGCGGTACAGGTACAGGTAGCGGGCTTCGCTGCCGAAGTAGCGCTCGATCTCGGGCAGGAAGTGCACGTTGGCCAGCGACTTGCACATCCAGTGCGGCTTGCCGTTGGCCTCGGCCATGGAGTCCATCACCGCGCCGAAGATGGCCACCAGGCTGTTCTCCCTGCAGCGAGCGCGGATCTCGGCGCGGTCGAACGCCACGCCCCAGGGCACTGGGTTACGCTCGATCATCGTCACGGCGTCGTCGATCAGCTGCTCGAAGTTCGCCTCGTCCCGCAGATCGCCGTAGGCCGGCAGCAGCGGGGTGAAGCGCTCAAGCAGGTGAGGCGGGTGCGGCGCCGCAATGGACTCGGCCTGGTTGACCATCAGGCGCAGAAGGTTGGAACCCGAACGCTGGGTTCCGATCATGAAGACTTTCACTGGAAACACTCCTTGAGTGGGGCCATCGAAGGCCTCTTCTTGTGGGGCTGGGGGGGTGGATGGCAAGCAGGTGCTGATTTCTGCCCTATGCGGAAGAAACCTTCCTTAAGAGGCATCCAAGCACTGTTTGCGCATAAGAAGTGTCCGAAACTGCACCCTGAATCAATTCGATGAACTGCCCGCGGAAAGCCCCCGCTTTTCCGCGGATTGCGACTCTTGACAGGAGGGCGTGCCGCGTGCTCGAGTCGGCCGCCCTTCTGGGTGACTTTCTGCGCGACCTTCCGTGTGACCTTCCGCTTGAGGCTGCCCAGCCCGGCCGTCAGGCCGCGACCTTGCGGGCGCGGATGGCGGCCAGCAGGTCTTCCTGGGGCTTGCGGGCGGCCGCGTCTTCCGGCGACAGCTCTTCCTTGACGGCGGCCTTGCGGCGGCGGTTTTCGGCGTCCAGCGCGTCCAGCGCCGAGGCGTCGTAGCTGCGCACCGGTTCTTGCTTGCCGGCCACTTCGAGGTCGTAGCCCAGCTCGGTCAGCGAGCGGCCGGCGACCGACTCGAAGTCGATGATCTCGTCGCGCGACATGCTCTTGAGCCACTTCTTGGTATTGCTGGCCATCACCGGCTTGCGCACGTTGGCCCACATCTGGCCGGAGGCGGCCGTCTTGCTGGCTTCTTCGGACTGGTGGAAGTCCAGCATGCCGGGGTGGAACTCGATGCCCAGCCAGCGGCACAGCAGCTTCAACGTCGATTCCGAGTTGCTGGTCAGCTCTTCATATGAAAGCGCCAAATACTGCGAGGCCGGCACGCGGCGGCCACATTCCAGTGCCAGCTGCTGCTCCAGGTCCCACTGCCTGGCGACGTGGAAGGCGGTCTTCTCGCCGACCACAGCCTTCAGGAACGACAGGCACACATCGCGCCCGTCGCGGTACAGGTAGAGGTAACGGGCTTCGGCGCCGAAGTAGCGCTCGATCTCGGGCAGGAAGTGCACATTGGCCAGCGACTTGCACATCCAGTGCGGCTTGCCATTGGCCTCGGCCATGCGGTCCATCACCGCGCCGAAGATGGCGACCAGGCTGTTGTCGCGGCAGCGCGCGCGGATCTCGGTGCGGTCGAAGCTCACGCCCCAGGGCACCGGGTTGCGCTCGACCATGGTCACTGCATCGTCCACCAGGCGCGCGAAATTGGCCTCGTCGCGCAGGTCGCCGTAGGCCGGCAGCAGCGGCGTGAAACGCTCCATGAAATGCGGCGGGTGCGGGGCGGCGATCGAGGGCGCCTGGTTGACCATCAGGCGCAGCAGGTTGGAACCCGAACGCTGGGTGCCAATCATGAAAATCTTCATCGAGAAACTCCTTTGGGGGACGGTCCGCACCGTGTGTTCGGTATGCAGTGGGGGTGAGACGGTGCCGGGGCGATGACAGCCGGCGGCGTGAGGACTCCCCCGCTATCGGCCGCGCCAACGGCCCGTTGAGCGCAGGGGCAGCTGATGCGCGTGAAAAAACGCAAACGCTGCGGTGTGGCGTGAAGGACCGCCCCAGCTCTGCGGCGTGGCGGTCATGAAGGGTCGGAATCCCGACACATTCGCCAAATGGGGGCTTCACATCCGCCGCGCGGGACCGAAGACCCGGACAAGGCGCCGCATCAGGGGGCGCAAACGTTCTTCACCACGGCCCGCCATGAATCGCACCACTCTTGCTACCCGGCTCTATGCCGCCTTCGGCCTGCTGGCCGCGCTCCTCCTGCTGTGCGCCGGGCTGTCCTGGCGGCTGGCGTCCACCGCGTCGACCGCGCTGGCGGTCGAGCAAGAGGCCACGCTGGGCACCACGGCCATTGCCGACGCGCAGGCCGCCATCTGGGCCATGCGTCATGGCGTGGCGTACTACATGTCACCGATCGACGCCGAGACCCGCGCCAAGGTGGCTGCGGCCAGTCCCAAGCTGCGCACTGATTTCGAGCAGGCGATGGACGCGTTTGCCAGCAAGCCGCACAGCCCCGCGGTGCAGGCCAAGGTCAGCGAGCTGCGCGAGGCCTTCCCGCGTTATGCCGAGGCCCGCGTGGACCTGTTCAAGCTGCTGGAAGCTGACAAGATCGACGAGGCCACCGAGCTGCGCAAGACCCGCGCAAACCCGGCCGGCACGGCGGTCACCAAGGCCTTTGCCGAATTGATCGACCTGCAGCGCGAGGAGGTGAAAGACCGCAGCGG
>NZ_VIDT01000325.1 GCF_006519715.1 Ideonella azotifigens | reverse complement strand
TCGGCCGCCGCACTCAAGGCCGGCAAGCGCCGGCCGCAAGTGCAAGCCGCCATTGACGCCATCGTGGCCACGGCCACGGTCGGGATTGAAGAGGGATTGTCCAACGAACGGGCCGTCTTCCAACGCCTGCGCGTGTCGCGCGAAGCCTTTGCGCTGCGCCACCAGTTCTTCGCTGAACGAGACAGCGCCAAGCACCCTGCACTGGGTGATGCCAGGCCGCGCGACGTTCGGTGCATTGCCGTGATCGGCGCCGGCACGATGGGTTCGGGCATCGCCATCGCCGCGCTGGACGCAGGCTACGAGGTGCTCTTGCTCGAACAGGAAGCCGCGGCACTGGACAGGGGGGCGAGCCGCATCCACGCGCACTACGCCAGCCGCGTGAAGGGCGGCAAGGTCAACGCGTCTGTGGCGGCCGCCTGCGAAGCCCGCCTGAGCCCGAGCCTGGACTGGCCGCGCATCGCCGAGGCCGACCTGGTCATCGAGGCCGTGTTCGAGGAGATGGGCGTCAAGCAGCAGGTCTTCCAGCGCATCGACGCGCTGGCCCGGCCCGGCGCCGTGCTGGCATCCAACACGTCCTACCTGGATCTGGACGCCATTGCCGCGTCAACGTCTCGCCCGCAGGACGTGATCGGCCTGCACTTCTTCAGCCCGGCCAACGTGATGAAGCTGATGGAGGTCGTGCGCGGCAAGGCTTCGGCGCTGGATGCATTGGCCACCGGCCTGTCCATCGGCCGCGCGCTGAAGAAGCTGCCCGTGCTGACCGGCAATGCCTTTGGCTTTGTCGGCAACCGCCTGTATGCCGCGTACCGGCGTCAGTGCGAGTTCATGGTCGAGGAAGGCGCGGCACCGGAGCAGGTGGACGCCGCGCTGGAAGCCTTCGGTTTTGCGATGGGCCCGTTCGCGGTGGCCGACCTGTCGGGCCTGGACATCGCCTGGCGCATGCGCCAGGCGCAGGTGGCCACGCGGGAGCCGGCCGCGCGCCATGTGCACATCGCCGACCGCCTGTGCGAAGCCGGCCGGCTGGGCCGCAAGACGGGCGCCGGCTACTACCGCTACCCCGAAGGCGCGTCGCGCCCGCAGATCGACCCGGCCGTGACCGAGCTGATCGCAAAGGCGCGCAGCGACAAGGGCATCGTGCCGCGTGAATTGGGCGCCGCGGAGATCCAGCGCCGCGTGATGCTGACACTGGTCAATGAAGCGGCGCTGCTGCTGGCCGAAGGCGTGGCCGAACGGGCCACCGATGTGGACGTGGTGCTCGTCAACGGCTACGGCTTCCCGCGCTGGGAAGGTGGGCCGGTGTTCTGGGCCCGCGAGCGGGGTGCTGCGGCCTTGCAGGCTGACTTGCGCGAATTGGCAGCATGGAGTGGACCCGGTTTCGTTCCAGGCGACGTGCAGCATGTGCTGAACGTGGAAGGTTGACATGCTGGCAACGCAAGTCCTCGCCCGCTTCGCCCATGCGTCAGCGCAGCACGCGCTGCCGCCCGAGGTGCTGCACCACGCGCAACGCGCCGTGGTGGATTGGTATGCGTCGCTCTATCCCGGCCTGGCCATGCCGGCTGTTCAGGTGCTCGAGGCCACGATGACCGAAGACCTGGACCGCGGCGAGGCTCGCCTGGCCCTGGGCCGTGCGGCCACCACGCGAGCGGCGGCGCTGATCAACGGCACGGCAGCCCATGCCGCCGAGGTGGACGACAGCTTCCGCGATGCGATGTACCACCCAGGCGCGGCCACCATCGCCGCCGCTCTGGCGGTGGCGCAGGCGACGAAGGCCACAGGCACCGAGTTCCTGCGCGCCGTGGTGCTGGGCTACGAAATCTCGACCCGCATCGGCGTGGTGATGGGCAGGCCGCACTACAAGTTCTGGCACAACACCGGCACGATGGGCAGCTTCGGCGCCGCGGCGGCAGCAGCAAGCCTGCTGCGCCTGGACGAAGGCGCTTTCGCGCAGGCCCTGGCCCTGGTCGCCACGTTCACCGCCGGGCTGCAGCAGGCCTTCCGAACCGAGGCCATGGGCAAGCCGCTGCACGCTGGCCGGGCGGCCGAAGCCGGGGTACTGGCTGCTCAGCTGGCCGCGCGTGGCATGCGGAGTTCGCTGGACGTTCTGGAAGGCGAATCCGGCCTGGGCATGGCCATGAGCAACGGGCCCGACTGGTCGGCCATCGGCGCCACGCTGGGCAGCGACTGGCACATCACGCGCCTGACATTCAAGAACCACATCGGCTGCGGCCACAACTTCGCGGCCATCGACGGCGCGCTGGCCCTGCAACAGCTGCACGGCTTCTCTCACGCCGACATCGCGTCCATGCACCTGGGCGTGTACCGCGCCACGCTGGACATCGCGCCGCACGTCAATCCGCAGAACGCCGACCAGGCCCGCTTCAGCCTGCATTACATGGTGGCTTCCGCGTTGGTGCACGGCAGCGTGCGACTGTCCGCCTACGAGCCGGCGCGACTGCAGGACCCGGCCACACGCGGGCTGATGCAACGCATCACCAAGGCGCTGGATCCAGAGGTCGACGCCGGCTTTCCCGGCCGGCGAGCGGCGCGCGTGTCGATCACGCTGCGCGATGGCCGCCACCTGTCCCATCTGCAGCCCGACCGCAAAGGCGACCCCGAACTTCCACTGAGCGATGCCGACCTGGCGGACAAGCTTCTGGAACTGGCAGCGCCCGTCATCGGTGAGCCCGAGGCACGCGCGCTGCTCGCGCGCATCTGGGCCTTAACGACCCACCCTTTCTTGCCCACCTGAGCCTTCCGCCATGAGCCAACACGCCTACATCTGCGACGCCGTTCGCACGCCTTTTGGCCGCTACGGCGGTGCGCTCGCCAGCGTGCGCGCAGACGACCTGGGCGCCGTGCCGCTGGCCGCGCTGATGGCGCGAAACCTGACGGTCGACTGGCAAGCCGTCACCGACGTGATCTACGGCTGCGCCAACCAGGCGGGCGAAGACAACCGGAACGTCGCGCGCATGAGCGCGTTGCTGGCCGGCCTGCCGCTGGAAGTGCCTGGCTCCACGGTCAACCGGCTCTGCGGCTCCGGGCTGGACGCACTCGGAACCGCTGCTCGTGCGATCCGGTCCGGCGATGCCGACCTGATGCTGGCTGGCGGCGTCGAGAGCATGTCGCGTGCGCCGTTTGTCATGCCCAAAGCCGAGAGCGCCTTTTCGCGCAGCAACCGCATCGAGGACACGACCATTGGGTGGCGCTTCGTCAATGGGCTGATGAAGGCGCGCTACGGCGTGGACGCCATGCCAGAGACGGCCGAGAACGTGGCCACCGAATTCGGGATCGAACGCGAAGCCCAGGACCTCATGGCACTTTCCTCGCAGACGCGGGCCCTGGCAGCGCAGGAGCGCGGGTTTTTCGACGCCGAGATCGTCCCGGTTTCGATCCCGCAGAAAAAGGGCGATGCCATCATCGTCGCGAAGGACGAGCATCCCCGAACCACCAGCCTCGAAGCCCTGGCCAAGCTCAAGGGCGTTGTGCGTCCCGACGGGACCGTGACCGCCGGCAACGCATCGGGCGTCAACGACGGCGCCTGCGCGCTGCTCCTGGCCAGCGAGGCCGCGGCGAACAGGCACGGCCTGACGCCTCGCGCCCGTGTCGTTGGCATGGCCTCGGCCGGTGTGCCGCCTCGCATCATGGGCATGGGGCCGGCGCCAGCCACACGCAAGGTGCTGGCGCTCACGGGCCTGACACTCGCCCAACTCGACTTGATCGAGCTGAACGAGGCATTCGCTGCACAGGGCCTGGCCGTTCTGCGCGACCTGGGGCTGCGCGACGACGACCCGCGCGTCAATCCGAACGGCGGCGCGATCGCCCTCGGCCATCCGCTGGGCGCTTCCGGCGCGCGGCTGGCGACGACTGCGGTGAACCAGCTTCACGCCACCGGCGGTCGCTACGCGTTGGTCACGATGTGCATCGGCGTCGGCCAAGGCATCGCGGTCGTGCTCGAGCGCGTCTGAGAAACACCCCGCCCTCACCGAAGGAAACCAGCCATGAATTTCTCGCTCCAAACCTGCGCAAAGGCCATCGTGTTGAGCGCGCTGTTGTGTGCCGCCGGGGCCCGCGCCGACGACATCAAGGTCCTGACCACCGGCATTCTGAAGGGTGCGTTCACACCGATCGCCACCGAATTCGAACGCCAGACCGGCCACAAGGTGACGATGTCCTGGGGCCCGTCCTCGGGCAATTCGCCAGAAGCAAGTCCGGTGCGCGTGCGCAGCGGTGAGGCGCTGGACGTGTTGATCATGGTGGACACCGGGATGGATGACCTGGTTCGCACTGGCCACTTCGTGCCGCAGCAGCGCCGCAACGTGGCGGTGTCCGGCATCGGGGTCGCCGTGAAGGCGGGCCATCCGCTGCCCGACATCTCGACAACGGCCGCGTTCCGAAGCGCCCTGCTGGCCGCCAAGTCAGTGGGCTATTCGGAAGGCGCCAGTGGCATGCACTTCATCAAGGTGGTCGTGCCCCAGCTGGGGCTCACCGAGGCCATGGCCAGCAGGGGGCATGTGGTGCTGGGTCGACGTTTCGTTGGCGAAGAACTTGCCGACGACGTTGTCGAACTGGGCATCCAGCAGCTCAGCGAACTGAAGCTTGAGCCCGGCATCACCGTGGTGGGGCCGCTGCCCAACGAGCTGCAGAAGCTCAGCGTCGTCTCGGCGGCAGTGTCGTCCAAGGCGAAGGCGCCAGAGGCAGGCCGGCAATTCCTGGACTTCCTCGACACCCCATTCGCACACAAGGCCATCCGCGACAGCGGCCTGGACCTTCCGAAGGTGCGTTGAGCAGCACCCGGCCGCGTCCGCCAGGGACGCGGTTCGGTCAGGCGCCGCTTCAGCCCGCCACCACCGCCACGCCGCGGATCTGCCCGGCCTTGGTGGACGACGGCGGCTTCGGGTAGCGCTGCGGCAGGTAGCGGTGCATCAGCTCGGCCTCGCGGGCGCGAGCGAGTGCGACGTTGGCCAGCTTGATGTGGCCGTAGCCGCGCATGCTCATGGGCACCGCCGCGATTTGGGCAGCCAGCGCCTGCTTGTCGGCTGCCAGGCCTGCTGTCAGTTCCTGGGTGCGGGCCTCGAACTGGCCAATCAGCTGCCGCTCCATGCGGCGCTCTTCGCTGTAGCCAAAGAGGTCCAGCGCGGAGCCTCGCAGCGCCTTGCCCTTGGCCAGCAGGCGCATCGCCGGCAGCATCCAGGCGCCCAGGCGGATCTTGCGCGGGGCCTGGCCGTTTTTCGGGCGGGACAACAGCGGCGGCGCCATGTGGAATTCGAGTTGCAGATCGCCCTCGAACTGCTCGCTGAGCTTGCGGCGGAAATTGCCGTCGGTGTAGAGCCGGGCGACTTCGTATTCGTCCTTGTAGCTCATCAGCTTGAGCAGGCTGGCAGCCACGGTGCGGGTGACCGGCAGGCTGGCGTCACCACCCGCCAGCGCCGACTCGGCCTCGCGCACGCGCTGAACGGTGGCTTCAAAGCGCTGGGCCCACGCCTGGTTTTGATAGCCGGCAAGATGCGCCATCGCACGCGCCACCAGTGCGTCGACGGACTCATCAAGAGGCAGCTCTGATGCCCCGCCGCGCAAGGCTTGCAGGCCTTGCGGATCGGCCGCGGCCAGGCGGCCCAGCGAGAAGGCCAGCAGGTTGGATTCGACCGCCACCGCGTTCAGCGCTATGGCCTTGGTCAGCGCGGCCAGGCTGATGGGCACCAGGCCGCGCTGCCAGGCGTAGCCCATGGCGAGGATGTTGGACGTGATGGTGTCGCCCAGGAACTCTTCGGCCAGGGCCTGGGCGTCGAAGGTCTCAACCTGTTCGTCACCGGCCACGAAGCGCATCTTCTCCAGCAGCAGGTCGACCTTGAGGCTGGCGTCCGGGTTGCGCAGCGACTCGGCGACCGGGATCTGGTGCGTGTTGGCGAGGATGCGGGTGCGGCCGTGGCGCACGGTCTGCAGCGCGTCCGGCGAAGCGCCGACGACCACGTCGCAGGCCAGGATGGCGTCGGCCTGCTGGGTGTCGATGCGCACCTGGTTCAGGCGCTCGGGCACGTCGGCCAGGCGCACGAAGCTCAGCACCGCGCCGCCCTTCTGCGCAAAGCCCATGAAGTCC
>NZ_VIDT01000324.1 GCF_006519715.1 Ideonella azotifigens | reverse complement strand
GCCGCTTCGACACGCTTTCCGGCGGCGAGCAGGCGCGCGTGCAACTGGCGCGTGTCTTCGCCCAGCTGTGGGACGCGCAGGCCGGGCTGCTGCTGGTCGACGAGCCGCTGGCCTCGCTGGACCCCGGCCTGCAGTTCGAGTTGCTGGACGCGATGCAGGCCTTCTGCCGCACCCGCGGCCATGCGCTGGTCGCCGTGCTGCACGACATCAACCAGGCCCTGGCCGGCTTCGAGCGCCTGTGGCTGCTGCAGCAAGGCCGGCTGATGGGCGACTTGCCGCCGAACGCCAGCGCGCTGGCGCCGCTCGAAAACCTCTACGGCATCCAGCTGCGCAGCGTGCCGGGCGAGGACGGCCGGCTGGCGGTACTGGCGCGCCGCCGCGTCGCTTGAACCCTCACCGGAGCCTTGCCCATGAACTCCTCGCGCCTTCCCAGCCGCCTGCCGCTTCGGTACGAGCGCCTGCGCGACCTGGCGGCCTTGCTGCTGGTGCTCGCGGCGGCGGCCGTGGTCTGGTTCACGCTGCCGGTATAGAACGGCACCAGCGCCCCCACCCGCCACCCAGCCTTTGCGCCGTGCCGCCACAAGCGCCCGCCTTGCGCCGTAGAGTGGGCTCCCAGGCGCCAAGCCCTTCGCGCATCTTTTTCCTGACGGAGCCTCCTCGCATGACCACGTCCTCTTCTGCCGCCGCCTTCCGCACCGAATCCGATTCCATGGGCGCCATGCAGGTGCCCGCCGAGGCGCTGTACGGCGCCCAGACGCAGCGCGCGGTGCTGAACTTCCCGATCAGCGGCCAGCCCATGCCGGCCCCGTTTGTGCACGCGCTGTTGGCCATCAAGGCCGCTGCAGCCGAGGCCAACCAGCAGCTGGGCGGCATCAGCGCTGCGCAGGCACAAGCCATCCAGGCCGCCGTGGCCGAACTGCAGGCGTTGCCGGACGAGACCCTGCTGCGCCACTTCCCGGTCGACATCTTCCAGACCGGCTCGGGCACCAGCTCGAACATGAACGCCAACGAGGTGCTGGCCACGCTGGCCGGGCGCCGGCTGAACGACAAGGTCAGCGCCAACGACCACGTCAACGCCAGCCAGAGCAGCAACGACGTGGTGCCCAGCGCGATCCACGTTGCCGCGGCCCAGGCCCTGCAGAACAGACTGCTGCCGGCCCTGCAAAGCCTGGTCGCCACCACGCTGGACAAGGCCCGCGCCACGCACGCGCACGTGAAGACCGGCCGCACGCATTTGATGGACGCGATGCCGGTGCGCCTGAGCCAGGCGCTGGAAGGCTGGGCCGCGCAACTCGCGCTGGCGCAAGGCCAGTTGCAAGGCGTGTTGCCGCTGCTGCAGAAGCTGGCGCTGGGCGGCACGGCGGTGGGCACCGGCGTGAATGCCGACCCACAGTTCGCCGCGCTGTGCTGCGCGGCGCTGAACCGCCAGACCGGCATGGCCTTCGCGCCCGGCGAGAACCGCTTTGCGCTGATGGGCGCGCAGGACACGGCTGTCGCAGCCTCCGGCGCGCTGAAGACGCTGGCCGTCGCGCTGATGAAGATCGCCAACGACCTGCGCTGGATGAACTCCGGCCCGCTGGCCGGCCTGGGCGAGATCGAGCTGCAGGCGCTGCAGCCGGGCTCGTCCATCATGCCCGGCAAGGTCAACCCGGTGATCCCGGAAGCCACCGCGATGGTTGCCGCGCAGGTCATCGGCAACGACGCCGCACTGACCATCGCCGGCCAGTCCGGCAACTTCGAGCTGAACGTGATGCTGCCGCTGGTCGCCCGCAACCTGCTCGAAAGCATTGCGCTGCTGGCCGGCGTGATGCCCCCGCTGGCCGACAAGGCCATCGCCAGCTTCCGCGTCAACGAGCAGCGGCTCAAGCAGGCCCTGTCTCGCAACCCCATCCTGGTCACCGCATTGAACCCGCTGATCGGCTACGCCAAGGCCGCCGAGATCGCCAAGCTGGCCTACAAGGAAGACCGCCCCATCGTCGATGTGGCCGCCGAACACACCGACATTCCGCGCGCCGAACTCGAAAAGCTGCTCGATCCGGCCCATCTCACAGGCCAGGATTGACTCGGGGCGTTCAGGAGGACGGCGGCGTGCTGCGCGCCGCCTGACCGGCGGCGGCCTCACTGGCCCCCAGCTTCTTGATCTGCAGCCCGTCGATCTTCTCGACCCAGAAGGCCATCCTGTCTTTCAGCGCGAGGTGCTCGTCGTAAGGCGCTTCGTAACTCCAGATCACATCCGGCAGCGTCTGGTCACCGGAGTGCAGTGCGTAGTAGCTCGCCTCGCCCTTGAACGGACAGTGCGAGCTGGTTTGCGTGCGCTTGAGCATCTCGGTCTTCACCTCGTTGCGCGGAAAGTAGTAGCGCGGGGGGTTCTTGTCCTCGTCGACTTGAATCACATCGCTCGAGTCGGCCAGCGTCTGGCCATGCCACTCCACCACCATGCGCTGCTTCAGGTGCCGCTCGCGCACATGATGTTCCGGATGTTCCTTGTGTCCTGGAGAAGGGTTCATGAGGGTCTCCTGTCGGTCCATGTCGAAGCCGGCAGCTGTCCAAACGGGCCGAGCTGGACGCCCGGAGCAGCAATCGGCGTGCCGCCGCGGGCGCGGCCCGCAATGCGGTAGCCTCGCGGGCAATGCACAGGAGCTGACCCTTGGACGCCACGACCTTCCGCAACCCCGCCAACCATGGCTTCACCCGCGTGGCGGTGGCCGTGCCGCGCAACCGCGTGGCCGACCCCGCCTTCAACGCCGAGCAGACCATCGCGCTCTACCAGGCCGCCGCGGCCGAAGGCGCCTCGCTCGTTGTCTTCCCCGAGTTGGGCCTCACCGGCTACAGCTGCGACGACCTGTTCCACCAGCAGGCCCTGCAGCGCGCAGCAGAAGCCGCGCTGCTGCGCGTGGCCGAAGCCACACAGGGGCTGGACACGCTGGCGCTGGTGGGCCTGCCGCTGCGGGTGGACCACGGCCTGTTCAACTGCGCCGCGGTGCTGCAGCGCGGGCAGGTCCTGGGCATCGTGCCGAAGACGTATTTGCCGAACTACGGCGAGTTTTACGAGGCGCGCCAGTTCAACCCTGCTGCCAATGTTCAAAGCACCGAGGTGACGATCGGCGCGCAGCGCGTGCCCTTCGGCAACGACCTGCTGTTCACCGCCACCGACCAGCCGCTGCTGCAGCTGCACGTGGAAATCTGCGAGGATCTGTGGGTGCCCATCCCGCCGTCCAGCCATGCGGCGCTGGCGGGCGCCACGGTGCTGGCCAACCTGTCGGCCTCGAACTTGACCATCGGCAAGGCCGGCTACCGACGCGCGCTCGTCACGCAGCAGGCCGCGCGCTGCCAGGCGGCCTACCTCTACAGCTCGGCCGGCACGGGAGAGTCCACCACCGACCTGGCCTGGGACGGCCAGTCGCTCATCTCCGAATGCGGCGAGTTGCTGAAGGAGTCCGCCCGCTTCCTGACCGACTCGCACTGGATCAGCGCCGACGTGGACCTGGAACGCATTGCCAACGAGCGCCAGCGCCAGAACTCCTTTGGCCACCAGACTTCTCAACTGCGCGCGCAGCTGAACCACTTCCGCCGCGTGCCGTTCCAGGTCGGCACCTCCCGGCTGACCGGCCCGCTTCGCCGCCGCGTCGAACGTTTTCCGTACGTGCCGGCGGACGCCTCGCGCCGAGACGAGCGCTGCCAGGAGGTCTACGACATCCAGGTCCAGGGCCTGGCGCAGCGCATTGCCTCCAGCGGCATCGGCAAGCTGGTCATCGGCATCTCGGGTGGGCTGGACTCGACGCAGGCGCTGCTGATCTGCGCCCGGGCAATGGACCTGCTGGGCCGGCCGCGCAGCGACATCCTGGCCTACACCATGCCCGGCTTCGCCACCAGCGGCCGCACGCTGGACCAGGCGTTGCGCCTCATGTCCGCCATCGGCTGCCAGGCCGAGCAGATCGACATCCGGCCCAGCTGCGAGCAGATGCTGAAGGACATCGGCCACCCCCACGCGCGCGGCGAGAAGGTCTACGACATCAGCTTCGAGAACGTGCAGGCGGGAGAGCGCACCAGCCACCTGTTCCGCCTGGCCAACCAGCACGGCGGCATGGTGGTGGGCACCGGCGACCTGAGCGAGCTGGCGCTGGGCTGGTGCACCTACGGCGTGGGCGACCACATGTCGCACTACAACGTCAACGCCAGCGTGCCCAAGACGCTGATCAAGCACCTGGTGCGCTGGGTGGCGGATTCGGGCCAGATCGGCGCTGCCGGAAGCCAGGTGCTGCGCGATGTGTTGGGCACCGAAGTCAGCCCGGAACTCATCCCCGCCGATGCTGGTGCGAGCGAAGGCAGCCAGCCAGCGCAAAGCACCGAAGCCAGCATCGGGCCCTATGCGCTGCACGACTTCTTTCTGTACTACACGCTGCGCCACGGCTTTGCGCCGTCCAAGGTGGCTTACCTTGCCTTGACCGCTTGGCAAGACGAGGCAGCAGGAAGCTGGCCCGAAGGCCCAGACGTGGCCCGCACCGCCTACGAGCTGCCGGCCATCCGTCAGCACCTGCGCACCTTCCTGCACCGCTTCTTCACCACCAGCCAGTTCAAGCGCAGCTGCGTGCCGAATGCGCCCAAGGTTGGCTCGGGCGGCTCGCTCTCGCCTCGCGGCGACTGGCGCGCGCCCAGCGACGCGACCGCCACCGCCTGGCTGTCCGAACTGGAAAAGGTACCTCAGGTATGAGGCCCTGAAACGCAGCGGGGCCAGGTGTTGCCACCTGGCCCCGTGCGTCTATCGATTCAAGCTTCAGTGCGTGTCGGCTCAACGGCCTGGCACGTTCGGGTGGGGGTCGGCGCGGTTCCGCACGCCGTCGCCGTCGCGGTCGTGGTCACGGGAATTCTTGATGCCGTCGTGGTCGCGGTCGTTGCGCGCCCAGTTGCCCTGGCTCAGGCGCCACTCGCCGTTGCGCTCCACCCAGGTCGGGTGGTTGTAGACATAGCCCGGGCGCTCACGCACCCAGGTGCCCGCGACCCAGTAATGCTGGTTGTTGCGGTAGCTCCAGTAGCCAGGGGTCCACAGGTAGCCCGGACGCGGCGGCGGCACCACTTCATAGCGCGGCGCCGGCGGCGCGATGCGCACCACGAAGTCCACGGCAGCCGAAGCTTGGGTCGGCAAAGCCGCGGCAAACGGGGCCGCAAGCGACAAAGCAATGATGGAAGCCTTCAACATCTCGATCTCCTTCTTCGGCAGTGATGCCATGGACGAAGATTCCCACTTTGCAGGCTGCGCTCACATCGGACGAGCGCGGATGGTGCTGTAGGCCCAGGCCTGCAGCACCTTGCTGCGCCTTCACTCGCGCTTCACAGCGCTTTACACTCAGGCTGCTTGCAGACCGGTTTCGCGGTCCATGCGCAGCGCCAGTTGCCACAGCCGCAGTGCGCGCCCGACGAACACGCCGCTGAACAAGCCATACGCGGCCGACAGGCCCACCGCGAAGCCCAGTTGCTGGGCCAGCGCCGGCTGCATGGCCAGCAGCACGCCCACGGTGTACTTGGTCAGGAAGATGCCCATCATCAGCGCCAGCGGCACGGCGCTGCCAGGCACCACGCATTCCTGCGTGGCCGTGTCGAAGCGCGTGCCCTGCGGCAGCGGCCTGCGCGAGACCAGCGTGGCCACCTGCGCCGCAGCCAGTGCCCAGATCGGCAGCGCCGCTGCCGTGCCCGAGAAGGCCAACCACACGCCCGCCACCGACAGCCCGGTCATCAGCAACGCCACCAGCGTGATGCGCGCAAGCTTCACGCGACGTGCCAGCATCTGCTTGCCACCCAGCCACAGCAGGCCGGCGAACAAGGCGAAAACCCAGGTAGGGGTGTGGGACAGGATCTGCATCAGCATGGTGGGCTCCTTCAGGTTGATTCGGTTCGAATGAAAGGCATCCGATGAACGAACTGTGCCCACGCGCCCGGTTCGCCGACAGCGGCTTGCGACGAGCCGCCAAGGCCGGTCGCGAAATACGGCCCGGCGGCGCGAAATGCAAGCCACCGAAGTGCCGTTCAGGCGCTTTCCCGCGCCACCAGTTCGCAAACCAGCTCGGTCAGCGCCGACGGCTGCTCGCCGCGGCCCAGCTGCAGCACCTGCGCCGCCGCCAGCTCGCCGATCTGCCGGGCGGGCGGGCGGATGGTGC